>JBHHTZ010000074.1:0-10747 GCA_046753605.1 Anaerolineae bacterium | reverse complement strand
CGCCGACGCCGGAGCCCGGTGGCTGTCTGCCCAGTGTAATGAGTCTTCTCCGACGATGACAGAGTACTAGAGCCGGCGCAACACACCCCGGATGACAGCTTGCAGGCGCGGAACCGCCTGTTGGCCGGCCTCCAGCACCTCGTCATGGACTTCCATGACGCTGTCATCCCCGGCTTCCACAGCAGATTCGATCTCATCTGGCAGCGCCAGATTGCCGATGATGGAGAATCCGAGAACCGACATGCCGCCGTGACGGGCCACTGTCACTTCAGGTGTCGTAGACATACCCACGGCATCGGCGCCAATCATCTGGAGAAATCGCAACTCGGCCGGCGTCTCGAAGGTGGGGCCGGCCAACCCCGCGTATACCCCAGATTGCAATGCAAATCCCAGGTCTGCCGCTACCTCGTGGGCCAACCGCCGCAGGCGCGGGCTGTACGCGCCGGCCATGAGCGGGAAGCGCGGTCCCATGTCGGGATCGTTCGGCCCGCGCAACGGATTGAAGCCCGCCAGCCCGGTGAAGTTGATGTGGTCGCGGATGACCATGATGTCACCGGGCGAGAAGTTGGGATTCAGGCCGCCGGCCGCGTTCGTGACGACCAGCGTGTCTGCGCCCAATGCTCGCATCACGCGGATCGGCAGCGTGACCTGCTGCATGGTGTAGCCTTCGTAGAAGTGAACACGGCCCCGCTGAATCACCACCGGCACTCCTTCGAGCACGCCCAGCACGAGTTCGCCGGGGTGGCCCGCTACCGTGGATTGCGGAAAGTGCGGGATGTCGCCGTAGGGGATGCGCGTTGGCTCGGCGACCTGGTCGGCCAGGCCGGCCAGCCCAGACCCCGTTATCAGCCCAACGCGCGGAACGGTATCCGCGCGCCGGCGTATGGCTTGCGCAGCTTCTTCGATGCGCGTGCGATCGTGGGTTTCAGTCATGATGGTCAGAAAGGCGATCGGCTGTGACGTGTGTATAGACCTGCGTTGTCGAGATGTTCGAGTGGCCCAGAAGGTGCTGTAATTCGCGGAGGTTGGCGCCTCCATCCAGCAAGTGGGTTGCGAAAGAGTGGCGGATGGTGTGGGGCGTGACCGCTTCGCGGATATTTGTTTCTTCAACATACGCTTTTATGATCAGCCACAACCCCTGGCGGGTAAGCCGCGATCCGCGCGGGTTGAGGAAAAGCGCTCTTTCGCCCGGGTGCTTGGCATAATGAAGCCGGCCCTCATCCAGGTACGCCCCCAGCGCGGCCACGGCTGCGTCGTACATGGGCAGGATCCGCTCTCGGTCTCCCTTTCCCCTGCAGCGGACAGTCCCGCTGGCCAGGTTCACATCATCTACGTCCAGGCCCACCAACTCGCTCACCCGCATACCGGTGGCGTACAGAAGCTCCAGCAGGGCCTTGTCCCGCAGCCCTTTGGCCGAGCGATACTTTGTTGGCGCCGAAAGCAGGGCCTCCATGGCAGATCGCGATAGCGGCTTCGGCAACTGTTTCTTGGCCTTTGGTGCATCGATGGTGGTCGTGGGGTCTTCCTCGATGACCTTTTTGTCGGTCAAGAAGTGGAAGAACGATTTCAGCGCTGCTACCTTTCGGGCCACGGTAGCGGAGGAGTACTGGCGCTCCTTCAGGTCCAGCATGAAGCTGATCAGCACATCTTTGTCAATCTGCGGCCACTCGATCAGAGGTGGGCTCGAGTTCTCCAGGAAACTGGCGAACTGCTGGAGGTCGTTGCGATAGGCCGCTTGCGTGTTTTCCGAGTAGCCCTTCTCGACAGCGATGTGCGTTAGAAAGGCATCTATTTGTTCCCGCATGGTTGTGGTTCTCCTTTCAACCTACCGCCTCCGTGCTCGGCGGGAGCAACGACGAAACTGTGGCCGACCGGCTACAGTGGGTCTGAGTCGGCCGGTGGAGCAATTGTAGCACAACTTTTCATAAGCGCAAAACCCGCTATGGAGAGTGCGTCCTTTGCTCCTCCAGTGGAACAGTTGGTGCTGTGATCACACCTTCGGATTTGGGCGTGGGTACAACCTCCGGCGGTGTGGTGGTGACGCCGAGAACGTTCCGGTAGTATAGGTGGTTCAATGTCGCGGCCAGAACGCCGACCACGGGAATGCCGAACAGGGCCCCCCAGAAACCGGCCACGCGCACGCCGGCCAATAGTGCCGCGAACACTAATAGCGGGTGCATGCCCATCGTCTGGCTCAGGATGCGCGGCATCATGATGTGCAGGACCGCTTGCTGTAGGGCGAAAATAGCAATGAATACCACAATGGCCGTGTTTAGCCCGCTCTGAAACAGGGCAATCAGAGTCGGGAGGAAGAGGGCGACGGGAGCGCCGATGACCGGAATCAGCATGATGGTGCCGGCGAACAGACTGACCGCGACGATGAAGTTGAGGCCGGCGATCTGCATGATGACCATCGTGCCCAACGATGACACTACAGCCATCAAAAGTTGACCGCGCATGAAGCCGCCGAAGGTTTGGTCGACGTTGTCGAATAGGACCTGGCACTCATCCTGCCACTGGCCAGGGACGGTGCTGATGAACCAGCGACTCAGGCGCGCTGTGTCCAGCGTGATATAGAAGCTCAGAACGATGACCAGGAGCAGATCGGCCAGCAGGGAGGCAAAGCCGGCCGCGATGCCCAGGGTGTTCTGGGCCAGCCGGCCGGCGATGGACTGAGCAGAGCCCGTGATATTCAAAGAGCGGTATGCTTCGCCCAGGTCTACCCCGAACTGCGCCGCCTGAGTATTGATTCGCTCTAACCACGCCGGGTTCTCAGTTTGCAGACGCTGAAAGAAGGCTAGAATCTCAGCGCCGTAGGACGGAATCCGGCTCACCAATTGACCCGTCTGGGTCACAGCGACGGGAACGATGAAGATAATGGCTGTGATCAGCAACACCACCAGGCCGGCGTACACCAACAGTGTTGCCAGCAGACGCGACAGGTGCCAGCTTGCCAGGCGCTCGGCCCAAACGCCGTGCCCGTTTTCGCGTAGCCAGCGAACTACCGCGCGCGGAACCGGCGCCATGCTCAGTTGGTCAACCACCGGACGCAGCGTGAACGCTAGCAGCCATGCCAGGAAGAAGAGTAAGATGATGTCCCAGAAGAATGCAATCAGAGACAGCAGTTGACCCAGAAGCCATACGCTCCCCACAACGGCCAGGATCCACAGCGCGGCGCGGATAGTGGGCGACCATTCATCGAGATTCATCTGCACCTCCCAGGCAAGTCCAACCTGTCCACGATCATGCTGACCCATATTGTACACGAAAATGGCCCGAAGGGAAATCGTAGTCCGGGCTGTCAGCATCCCGTAGGGCGGCCGTGGGGGCGCAGGCGACGTTCCGGCGTATGGGTGCTGCACGGTCCACCGTCTGTAGGGACGGAAGGTCAAGGCGTGTTCAGCAAGCATGGAGCCAGTCGTGAATGTTTGCCTGTCGCTAGACTTTCCCCCTGCTGCGCTGCTGTCCTTTCTCAGCGTACCCTCACCCTTCGGCTGCCCCCGGTCTGATGAGGGCCTGCTCGCACCTGCTGGTTCGTGGCAGCATTGGGTTCAGGCCCAGCTCTCCCAGGCGGGTCTCATCGGAAGCGGATCTTTCCACATCACATGACAGAAGGGAGTACAGACGATGTCAAAACTGCGACGCTGGTTGATCATCTCATTCGTGTTGTTCGTGACGGTTGCCCTGCAGGCCCCGGCTGTGGCCCAGGAGCCGGCGCCCGAGCCGGTGGTATCGCTGCGGCCCATCTTCCAGATGGCGCACCCACGGGCTGCGATTGTGAACGTCTTGTCAGGCGGTGCGGAGAATTTCCTGCACGCGCCGACTGACGCCACCGAGCCGATTGTCCAGGCGCCGGCCGGCCAGACTTTCCGGCTGACAGCGCCCTATGAAGCGGTGATGCACGCCCTGACCGCCGGCTTCGCCAGGTTCCGCGTTGAGGCGTACCTGGTCGAAGGGGGCGCGAGCGAGTTGCTGGACAGCGACGTGGCGACGATTGTGAACTTCGGCCCGCGAATCTATAGCGGTGCGTTGAACCTTGATCTGGCGTTTGACGATCCGGGCACATATCACGTGCTTCTGCGCGGCATAACTCAGGTGAAGCCCGTAGGTGTCGGCGAAGTCACCACTGACGAGGATGAAATGACGGTCATCATCGAAGTCGGCAGCCCAGAGACGCAGCAACGTGGTGTCCGACTGCTGACACCTCTATCCGTCTTGGGTGTCGAACCGATCCAGCTTCAGCCGGTGGCGACCCGGACTGTGCAGGTCGCGACGCCGCGCGGTGAGATCGTCGATGCGCGGAATGCCGCCGTCAACAACTTCGAGCAGCCGCAGCGCTCGGCCATCGTCCTGCGCCAGGGCGATTCCCTGCGCTTCCTGGCCGGCCCCCATGAGTTCGTATGGTTCCAGGGCGCTCTCGGCAGCGCCGAGGCGTCGCTGGAGATTCTGGATGCTGTGACCGATGTGGACCCGCCGATCTCCTTCGGTCGTGACAGCGCAGAGTATCGAGACGTGCAAGGGCCGGCGCGCAAACGCGGCACGCTCCATGTGGACTTGACATTCGACGAGCCGGGCACGTACGATCTGATCGCGCGACTCCGATCTGCCGTGTACCCTGCGCCGGCGACGGATGGGCGGGGCATCGTGGACGAGGACGATGTTCACGTGCGCGTGATCGTGGTCGAGACGCCGGAGACGGGGGCTATCGAAGGGACGGTCACGGCGCTGGATACGCTGGAGCCGCTGGCCGGCGTTGTGGTCCACGCTTTTGCGGAGCGAAATGGCCGGCCTGTAGCCACGACACGCACTCAGGACGATGGCGCCTATCGCTTCGATGCGCTGAAGCCGGGCACGTACCTCATCCAGGCCGACCCGGACCGCCAGAACTACCTGGCCGAGTGGTACGATGATCATCCCCAGAGGCGGGACGCGGATCCTGTGGAGGTGGTGGCCGGCGAGACCACGGAGGAGATCGACTTCGCCCTGACGCCCGGCGCCTCGATAACCGGGCTCGTCACCGAAGACCCAAGCCCCGACGGCACGACGGACGGGCGTCCGCTGGGCGGGATTCTGATCCAGGTTGGCGTGTTTGCTTCCACAACTCCCAGCAATTTGATTGTTGGGCAGACCTACACGCTGGAGG
This sequence comes from Anaerolineae bacterium, assembly GCA_046753605.1. Lineage (GTDB taxonomy): Bacteria > Chloroflexota > Anaerolineae > Epilineales > JAANWY01 > JBHHTZ01. The sequence continues at coordinate 5,604 of JBHHTZ010000074.1, read as the reverse complement.
ACGGCAGCTATGCCGTGGATCAGTTGCCGGCCGGCGCCTACTGGGTCCGGGCCAGCGACCCGCGCGGGCTCCACAAGGCGGAGTACTGGGACGACGCGGAAACCATCACCGATGCGACGCCGGTGGAACTGGCCGTCGGCGAGCTGAGAGAAGGGATCGATTTCGGACTGGCGCTGGCAGGCGGTGGGATCAGCGGGCGGGTGGTGCGGCAGGGCCTCATCACCGATCCTGCGCTGATTATGCCGCTGCCGGGCATTCTGGTGACAGCCCTGGACGCGAACACAGGTAATCGGATAGGCAAGGCCGAGACAGGTCCCAGAGGGCATTACCGCATCGGGGGGCTGCCGGCTGGCCGCTATGTGGTCCACGCCGAGGACCCTGACGGGCGTTTCCAGGACGAGTGGTATCGCGAGAAGCGGACCCAGGACCAGGCTGATCCCGTGGGCGTGGAGAACGGGCATGTGACGAAGGATATCGATTTCACGTTGGAGCCGGCGCTGCAGACGCCTACGCTGCTGTGGATCGAACCGCCCACCTCCTCAGTTCGCCAGGCGGGCGACACGTTCGAGGTCTCGCTGATGATCGATCAGGTGGAGGACCTGGGGAACTTCGAGGTAACGTTGACTTATGCCCCGAACATCGTCCATGTCGAGGGGGCGGAACTGGGCAGCTTCCTGGAGAACCCGAACCAGGTCGGACGCCGCTACGAGCTGCTGGATCCGATCATCGACAACGAGGCCGGCCAGGCGCGGTTCGGCGTCTTCAGCGTCGGCGCCGGACCGGGCGTTTCCGGGTCGGGCGAGGTGTTGCACATCAGCCTGGTGGCCATGGGACCTGGCGAAACGCCGCTGCACCAGCAGAACGTGCAGGTGTTGAACACCGCTGCGGAACTGATTCCCACGCGGACCGAGGACGGGCGCGTACACGTGGGCGACTGTCTGGCCTACGATTTCGACTGCGACTGCGACGTGGACATCGTTGACGTTTCCAAGGTCGCAGGACGCTGGGGCTCCGAAGAGGGCGATCCGCGGTACGATGCCCAGTTCGATTTGGACCACGATGGGGACATCGACATCGTGGATGTGGCGATCATCGCGGCGGCCTGGGGAACGACGTGCGACGATCAGTCGCCGGCGACGCCACGGTTCGCAGACAGGGGTGGAATGGCGGCCTCGATGGAGCTGCACGATGTTGGCTTGCTGGGGACGGCTGTGAGCGTGGATGCGCCGGCCGGCTCGGTTCGCATCGGTGAGACGCCTGCGGTGGCGGTGCAGGTGACAGAGGCCGTGGATGTGAAGAGTTTCGAGTTCACGTTGAGCTACGACCCGTCGGTCTTGCAGGTGGAAAGCGTCGAACTGGGCGACTTCCTGGCCGGCGCCTTTGAGCTGGACCCCATCATCGACGCCGAGCTGGGCACGCTGCGGTTCGGAGCGGCCGATTTGGGATCGGGGGCCGGCAAGGAGGGCAACGGCTCGCTGGCGACGGTGACGTTCCGCGCCGTGGGAGTCGGCACTTCTCCGCTGACCCTCAGCGATGTCAAGCTGGTGGATTCGTCTGACCAGGAGCAGACGGACGTCACCACTGCCGGCGGCACCCTGACGGTGGAAGGCGAGACGCAGTACGTGCCGTTGATCCGGCGGTAGCTGCTTGCGTAGGCGGGGCAGGCCGGACTGGGGGTTTATCAGCACTCATGCCGGCCTGCCCCGCCCACTGTGGCCTGTCAAACATGAGGAGACGGGTTCGTAGTAACCGCTTCAGATGATACTCATTTGACGCTTGTGCCTAATTGTGGTATGATAACTATTGAGGATCGGGTGACCCGCCGATCCCTTCGGCATACCACCGGAGGCTAAGCGGGTGATTCCGCGAGAGCGGCCCCCGATCTCTTTCTTTGTCCCTCACATCTCTGCCAACAGGTCCTCAAGCGTTACCCGTTGATCGGGTGCGCGGTTTCCCCGCAATGTTTCGATGGCCAGTCGGTGAGCGGGCGACTTCTTCCCAATGCGCCGGAACGTGATCCGATCAGATGGGACAGAGTGGCCGCTTCGCCGCAGCAAGTTGAGCAAGTGCTGCTTGATCTCCTGACTGTGACCCACATACTCAACATCAATAACCGCCAAAGCGATATCCTGGATGTGATCCTTGAGCAACAATTACAGCACCGTCGCAAGAAACTGAGTGAGAATAGCTGGCCTGGCTTTACCTCTTGCTCGCAGGACGGCGCTGCATTCGCGTTTGACCTGGGCCGGAACAAGCACCACTCGGTGAATGCCGTCGGAAAAAGCCACCACAGTAGCAACCCGAGTATCCTCGATCTTGCCGCTTTGATCAACCTCAACCTGATGGATAGGCATGTGACATATCTTTCAGAGTCTCTGCTCTCAATATTTGTCGCGCAGTGCTTTCCACGCTTCGAGATCAGCGAACTCCTTCTGCCAGCGCTCGTCGCTGCCCTCCGGATCGTACAGGTCGAGCAGGCAAGAATCGGGACAGTAGGTCCAGTGGTAGCCGTGGTCGTGGTCGCTCTCGGCCGATTCGATCTCCTCGCGCATCATCTGACAGATGGGGCAGTCGTCATCGCCGATGGCGTCGTCCACGTACTCCTTCGGAATCGGGTTCGGCTCCCCCAACTGCTCACGCCAGATGATCTCGCGCGGTGCGGAGCCGTAAAGCTCGTCCTGGGGTGTGAAAAACCAGCCACGGATCAGCTCATCCAGGCGTGTCGTCTCTGCCTCGAGGGTGGACTCGGTCCGGGCCTCGGCCAACAATTCGGCGGCCCGGTCGCGCAGCCACAGCACCACGTCGCCGTACAGGGCACACTCTTGAATCGACATTGTTCTCCTCCGTGTTCGCCGGTCTCCGAATCATGCTGCCATTAGCCCCAGCGTGCTGACCAGAACGCCGGCCTCCGGGTGTTGGTTGAGGTAAATCAACGTCCCATGCATGGAATCGGCGTAGGGGGTGACAAGATCGCTATCGATGCGCAGTTTGAAGAAGCGCGGCGCCTCGGTCACGACGAACTGCCCGTGCGCATCGAAATGGACGATTTCTCCCCCTTCGAAGCGGGCCTGATAGCCGAAGATAGGCCGGTCGGCGTAGTAGGCCAACACCGCGACGTCCCGCGTGTTCTCCACGTTGATCATGTGCAACACCAGCTTGACCACACCCATCAGGTCCAAAAGGTCCTCACCCTCGATTCGGGTCACCTTGAAGGGGCTGCCGGCATGGATGGTGGCGTTGAATGGATTCTCTGCGTCTTCCAGCACGAAGCCAACCTGGCCGTCGTAGGTGAGCGTGACACCACCATCGCGGTGAACCTTTGGCTTCCTCATACGGGCCTTGACGACAGGTGTCATGGCGCGCAGTTGCCGGCCTGTGGGCGTCAATGGTGGCTCGTCCGGCGGCTCTGGTCCCTCCCCGACCTCGTACAGGCGATGCTGGGTAAGTTCGTGGTTCGGGTCGATCTCCAGAGCGCGCCGCCACCAGGTCACGGCCTCACCCCGCCGGCCCAACTGCTCGCAGGCCACGCCCAACTGATGTAGTGTGGCCACGTGCCGGGGCGCCTGACGTAAAGACCGCTCCAACCAGGGAATCGCCGGCTCCGGCTCGCCGAGCTCCACGTAGATGTGGCCGATGTTGTGGAGCGTCGGAGCGTAGTCTGGGTCGCGGGAGTGGGCAGCCAAAAACGCTTCCAGTGCTTCGGGGTAGCGGCCTTGCTCCATGCAGGCGATGCCCAGGGCGAAATGGCCCTCGGGACGATCCGGGTCGGCGGCGATTATGTGCCTGGCTTTGCGCTCCACGAGTTGAAAGTCGCCCATCTCCACGTTGTGGCTGATTTGCTCCTGGAGATGGTCCAGCAGATAAGTGTCGGGATGGATTTCGCCTCGCCGGACACGGCCGAGTTGGCGGATGGTATTCTTGACCTCGCGTTGGCGGACCTGCCCCGGCCAGCGATGGGCGAATTCCTCGAAGGTGGCGATGGCCTCCGGCAGCCGGCCGGCGCAGGCCAGGGTGACACCCCGGCTATGTACTGCCTCCGAGACATCCGGGCTGTAGCGTTCGGCCTCGTCCAGCATGGCCAGAGCCTCGTCGTAGCGCTCCAACGCCAGATAGCAGGCCGCCAGGTTCTGGTAAGCTGTTCCTCGATCCGCGAGGTCGCTGGTCAGTTCCAGGAAGTGCTGGAGGGCAACGATGGCCTCGTCCCACCGTTCGTCGCCCATGGCCGCGAGGCCATGCAGCCAATGGACCGCGGGGTTGGTGGCATGGTCAGGTTGACCCCGCCGGACCTGCCTTCGGACGCCTCTCTTGCGCTTCTTCCTGGACATTCGTTTTCGTCGGGATTCGTTGTAGGGTTTTGGTACGCTACCTTGGCCGCCGGCGTCTTCTTCGCCGGCCACCTTTTTTCGGTTTCCGAGTACCCGTCCGTGGCTGCGATTTGCCCTTGTACGGGCAATTGTCAGGGTGTCGCATCTGGGCTGCGACCTCGACCGCAACAGGCACATGAACCTCTGATGACAGCAGTCCCTTCTTTGAAAACTCCAGCTCAAACTGTATGGCCTCGGTGCCGTCCTCGAGCGTCACCGGGCCAACGCCCATCCCCTTCAACCGCCGGCCACGCTTATCCTGACGATAGCTGTCCGGATACTCATAGACCAACGGCCCTCCACAGCAGAAGCACAGCAGTGGTAGCTCGTGACCGTTTTCAAAGACCAAGTAAAACGTCTTCCCACGCTTGATCAGGTCAACGACGGGTTGCTGCCCGATGCAACGGTCAAGATACTCGGCGAGACATTCCCAACGCCCGTCGATTTCCAGCATTGGAAATCCATCCCGCTTGCAAGTTCGATAAGAGCTCTGCACATTCTCCATGATCTTCTCCTGTCGGAGTACATTGTATCATCTTGAGCGGTTTATGGCAAGGTTCAGCCCCAGGCGGGCTGGCGATGACCCGATTATTTTCTCAAAATCCAAAATTCGCCGGCTGATACCGCGAAGTGCGTCGAAAACGCACTCTCCTTGCGCTGGCTCCACTAATGGCAACCCGTTTATGAACTTTCGTAACTTGACAATGGCACATTACCGTCTTTGATGGGCGAAGGTCTCCTGACCGAGCCCGATTCGCCCCTTCGACAAGCTCAGGACACCGCTCGGTCAGGAGGCCTTCGGCGATCAAGCAGCGCTTTTCTGCGAAATGTGCCATTGTCAAGGTAAGATAAACCGGCAACAGCCCGCCAGCCCATGTCATTCCGAACGGAGCGCCAGCGGAGTGAGGAATCCCTGAGACCTCACACGGATAAGTGGGCTGCACTGGAGAAACGGCCCTTGTCTTTTGTCTATCTGTTGACGCTTTCGCCAGCGGACCTCGCCTTTTCTTGCACGGTTCCAGGGATTCCTCACTCCGCTGGCGCTCCGTTCGGAATGACATCGTGGGCGGCAGTTGTCCGATGCATGCCTGGCATTTCATCCTGTCCGGCTGGCGGGCCGTTACCGGGTTATTTCCTCAATCTTCATCAGCGGGTTGGGTGCCGGGGGAGAACGACTAATGAAGTTTGAGAAAATAATCCGGTAACAGCGAACTGCTTCTCAGCCATCGCCCGCACGGGC
>JBHHTZ010000073.1:0-10774 GCA_046753605.1 Anaerolineae bacterium | reverse complement strand
AATCCCGCAATCAATCGCGCAAGATGTAGTGCCGGCCACGCCCGCTGCTCACGGCCAGGGCAATGCCGGCCTCGACCAGGCCCTTGAGATCGTACAGCGCTGTGCGTTCCGAGACGCCGTACATCTCCTGGTACTCGCGATTGGTGAGCCGGCCCTCCTCGCGCATCACGTCGATGGCAGCGATTTGGCGGTCGTTTAGCCCCAGCTTGACGAGTACCGCCCGATGGGACTGGGCCGGGTCCCCACGCAGTGTTACCCAGAAGGAGGTCCCCCGGTCATCGAATTCCGGCTCGGGAAGGTTGGCCCGCCGCATGGCCTGGACCATCTGGTCGATGCCCACGCCACGTCGCTCCACATAGCCGTAGTCTTCAAGAAGTTGCATGATGTACGGGTTCCGGGTGTATTGCTCGTACACCAGGTTATCCACGGTCAGACCGCCGGCCAACCCGCCCGGGCTCTGCACTTCCAGTCGATCCGGGAACAACCGTACTTGCACGAAGCTGCCCTCCCGCTGGTAATCGCGGTGGCCCAAGGCATTCACCAACGCCTCCCGCACAGACACCGGCGGATACTGGGGCTCTTCTATCCGGCGAACGCCGTCGATCACGCCCCGGCGTGCCATTTTGCTGTATAACACCCCCCAGGCTTCTTCCACAATATCGGGGATGCGACCTCGAAACTCGCGATTGTCCAGGTAGAGCGGTTCGTCGCCTCTCTGCTGCGCGATTTCGGTGCCGGCAAGGTGGAGAAAGGTCAGCGTTAGAGAAGGGTAGAACCGCTGAGGATCACGCGCGAAGAAGAGTACGCCGGCCAGCGTTGGCACCAGTCGTCCCCCGTGCTCGACCACCGCGCCGATCTGCTTGAGCAACTGCGGTGTCTCCGCGCGATCAAGTCCGCTGCCGGGCCGCCGGGCGGGCACCTCAGCGCGATATGCGTTCACTGCCTCGTCGTAAAGATCGTCGAGCGTTGCCGCCAGGCAGGGCTGGAGGTCTGCTGAGATTTCTGTGGGCGTGTGCCGTCGCCGGCTGCTTCGTCGGGACATGAGCTACCTGGGACTAATTCCAACGTGCAATTTGGGTTATCAGACGTTTCATGTGTTCCTGGACCGCGTCTGCGTCAGGCGCGTCTGGCCGATGGATCAGGTACTGCTGAAGGTAAATCAGGGCTTCGCCGTAGTTGCCTACCATTCCATGGAGTGAACCCAGGTCGCGAAGTTCCTGGAAGGCGTCCGGGGTGAGGATCAGGATCTTCTCGACAACCCGGACCGCGCGCCGGTGCTCCTTGTTGCGAATGTAGATGCCTTTCAAGTTGTACAGCATGCGGGCGAGAATCTGCCGGTTGCCGACAGGGACAAGCCACTCGGGACGAAAGGCCACCGGCGCTCCGAAAATCTCGTGCAAGCGTTCCCAGCAGTCCGCTTCTGTCAGACGTTCTCCACCGTTGAACGGATCAATGAAGGCCGGCTCTGACCCGTGGTAGCGCACGATGAAGTGTCCCGGCAAGCCGACTCCCCGGATGGGCAGGTTGAGACGCCGGCCAATCTCGATGTATACCACTGACAGCGTGATGGGGATGCCGGTCCGCAGGTCCAAAACGTCGTTCAGAAAGCTGTTGCGAGGATTGTAGTAGTCCAGCCGGTTGCCAGAAAACCCCAGCTCGTCAAACAGGTAGCCATTGAGCGCAGCGATGATATCGTCGGGCCCGCCGGCCCCCTGGAGGCGGAGCCGCGCGGCGGCCGCCATCTGGTCGAGTTGAGCCAGATACCGATCCACATCGAGGTTTGGATACTCATCTTGCGCGATGAGCAGCGCCGCTCGGGCCAGATCGATGGCGTTTTCTGGCCGATCTACAGCTCTTGCGAACGGGCTACTTGGCACTTGATCGTGCGGCAACTGCTGTCCCTCCTCTTAAGCAAATCGCCACCGGATCAGGGGTGGCGACGGGAGCGGGAATCAGGCGGGAGTGCATGGGAGTCGAACCCACCGCGCCACGCTCTGCGCATCGCGCCACCAGTTTTGAAGACTGGGGGAGCCACCGGGCCCCATCCACTCCCACAAATCATCCTGAATCATACATTGATTTATGTAGAAAGTCAACCATCTTCGTTGGATAACAGCTTGACGAAAGCACGAGACTGGAGTACTATGACATTAGATACTGCACTGCTCTGAGAATACCGTAGTGCGAGATGGCATCTCGCGTTACGTCCGTCATAGTTGGCTGGATGGCTGGGTGAGTGGCGCTGGACGAGACAACAAGCCAGCCAGCTATCCAGCCATCCAGCATTTCCATGGAGGTTCAGAATGAGTGTTCAGAAAGTTGGCGTCGTCGGCTGCGGGCTTATGGGATCTGGGATCGTCGAGGTGTCGGCGCGGGCCGGCTACGACGTCGTGGTCCGTGAGATCAACGACGAGATCCTGGAGAAGGGTCTGGGCCGCATCCGCAAGTCCATGAGCCGGGCCGTCGACCGGGGCAAGATGAGCCAGGAGGAGATGGACGCGACCATGAGCCGCATCACCGGAACGGTCGAGATGGCAGATTTCAGTGACCGGGACCTGGTGATCGAGGCGGCCATCGAGAATATGGAGGTAAAGAAGGGGATCTTCAGGCAGCTTGATGAGATCACGCCGGCCTCCATCGTCCTGGCCAGCAACACCTCATCCCTCAGCATCACCGAAATGGCCTCGGTGACGCAGCGGCCGGACAAAGTCGTGGGGATGCACTTCTTCAACCCGGTCCCCGTGCTGCCGCTGTTGGAGGTGGTGCGCGGGTTCCTGACCAGCGAAGAAACACTCCAGGCCGCCCGTGAGTTTGGCGAGAGCGTTGGCAAGACCATCGTCCTGGCCCCAAAAGACAACCCGGGCTTCATCGTTAACCTGCTGTTTGTACCATACGGTCTGGATGCCATCCGCGCCCTGGAGAACGGCGTGGCGACGAAGGAAGACATCGACACCGCCATGAAGTTGGGCATGAATCACCCGATGGGGCCCTTTATCCTCATGGACTTCGTGGGGCTGGACACGATGCTCTACGTCGCGGACGCGATGTACGAGGAGTATCGCGATCCCAGGTACGCCGCCCCACCACTCCTGCGCCGCATGGTGACAGCCGGCTATCTGGGCCGCAAGTCCGGCAAAGGGTTCTACGACTACTCGTAACGAATCAGTAATCAGTCATCAGTGATCAGTAATCAGTGGCCACTGGTGACCGATTACTGATCACTGATGACTGGTTACTGATCACTGGTCCGCAAAGGGGGTGCGAGAGGAATGGACGTTCTGGCAAGTGGCATCGGCGAATACCGATTTACCGATCCGGATGAGATGCGCTTGTGGGTGCAGGAGAACAAGACGCGGGACTTCGTTGACAAGACGATGACGGCGCGGGAGGCCGTGGGGCGCTTCGTGAGGGACGGCGACTACGTGAGCTTCGACTTTTCCTCCTTCACCCGAGGATCGCAGGTTCTCATCCGCGAGATCATCCGTCAGCGACGCCGGCATCTGTGGTACTGCGCCAAGTTCACCCTCATCGAGTCGACGCTGCTGGTGGCCGGCGGCAATGTGGACCACATCGACGTGGGTTTCTTGGGGCTGGGCCGGCTGCTGAACCAATCCATCGAGGAGGGGCGCGTAAAGGTTACCGAGTGGACCAACGGGACGCTCACCCTGCGGCACCAGGCCGGCGCGATGGGGGTCCCGTTCCTGCCGACCCGCGCGCTGTTGGGGACAGATACCCTGAAGTACTCAGGCGCCAAAGTCATCGAAGACCCCTTCTCCGGCAAGCCCATCACGCTGATTCCGGCGGTCAACCCCGACGTGGCCCTCATCCATGTACACGAAGCGGACATCTACGGCAACGCGCGCTGCTACGGCCCGGGCGTGGCGCCGCTGGAGACCGCCGAGGCAGCCCGCCGGGTGATCATCTCCACCGACAAGATTATCGACCATGATGCTATTCGACAGGAACCGGGCAAGACAACCATCCCGTACTATCTGGTTGATGCGGTGGTGTACGCGCCCTTTGGCTGCTGGCCAGGTGGCCTACCGGGGGTCTACGAGCTGGATTTTGAGCATTTCCTGGATTTCCTTGGCAAGACCGAGAGCATGGAGGCCATCGCCGGCTACCTGGACGAGTACATCTACAGCGTCAAGTCGGACACAGAGATGTTCGAGAAGCGAGTGGGATGGGATCGGCTCATGGCGCTGAAGCGGCGAGCCACGTTGGTCGAAGGCTATCACTAGCGATCCGGGAGACGAACAATGATCGAGATTGATGATTTCACCCGATATACTGAAGCCGAGTTCATGATCAGCCAGACAGCGCGGCAGATGAGCAGCGGCCAGACGGCCTTCATCGGCTACGGGCTGCCGCAGATCGCGGCGATTCTGGCTCAGGAGAACAACGCGCCCGACCTGGTGCAGGTCTACGAATTCGGGGCGATTGGACCGCAGCCGTTGTCGCCTTTCGTGCGGTTCACCATGGGTGGGCCGGCGAACTGCTACAAGTCGCTCATGTGGACGAATATGAACACGATCTTTGCCCAGGCCGGCGCCGGCTATCTGGACCTGGGCGTCCTGGGCGCTACCCAGATCGACCCGTATGGCAATGTCAACTCCACCATCATCGGCGACGACTACTACCGGCCAAAGCGGCGCTTTCCCGGTTCGGGGGGCGGGAATGAGGTAGCCTCCTTCTGCGCGAAAACCGTGGTGATCATCATGCACGAAAAGCGGCGCTTTGTCGAGAAGCTCGACTTCCTGACGTCGCCGGGCTTCCTGGATGGCAGCGAAGGGGCGCGCGAGCGGGCAGGCTTGCCGGCCGGCGCCGCCCCGTGGCGCGTCGTGACCTCCAAGGCGCTCTTCGGATACGCACCCAGCCGGCGGATGCAGCTCATCGGCGTGCGCCAGGACCTCACGGTGGAGGAAGTGATCGGCGAAATGGGGTTCGAGCCGGAGATCCCAGACGACGTTGTGGAGCTTGAGCCCCCGACCGAGACGGAGCTCCAATTGCTGAGGGGTAAGATCGACCCGGACCGTGTGGTGGCCGGCCGGGGAGAGATCGTTGAGGTGGTGCGCCGGCCAGCTTAGCACGACTCGGCGGGAATCCTTTCGGTCGAGGTCACGTGCGCAAGCCGGGCAAGCGGGCTGATCATCTCCTGAACTACCGCTGGGATGAGCCATCGCCTACCCTGGCATCCCCCAAACTTGACATCGTGCAACAACTGGTGTAAAATCCTTATACTAAATATAAGGATTTTGCACATGAGGCGAGACCCACAAGAGAATGCGCGGGCGCTCTATCAGATCGCAGCCGCCCAGGGGGGCTATTTTACAGCAGCCCAGGCACGGCGGGCCGGCTATGCCTACAGTCAACAGCATTTCCACCTCGCCCGGGGCAACTGGGTGAAGATCGAGCGTGGTCTCTTTCGGCTGCGCGACTTTCCCGCCGGCGAGCGCGAGGACCTGATCCGCTGGTCGCTGTGGAGCCGCAATCAGAAGGGAGTGCCCCAGGCTGTGGTTTCACACGAAACGGCCCTGACAATTCACGAACTGAGCGATGTGATGCCGGATAAGATCCATCTCACCGTGCCACGAGGATTTCGCAAGAACGCACCTGCCGGCTGTGTGCTCCACAAAGCCAACCTGGCCTCCGACGAGATCGAGTTCCGAACCGGTTACCGGGTGACTACCCCCCTGCGTACCCTGCTTGATGTCGCTGACAGTCCACTGAGCCAGGAACATGTCAACCGGGCCGTGCATGATGCACTGGAGCGGGGACTTGTCCGTCGCCGCGTGCTGGAAAACGCCCCTTGCCCGCCCGGAGCACGTAACCGCCTGGATCAGGCGCTGGCAGCAGTGCAGTCAGAAAAGTTAGTGGCATGATCGGCCCCTACGACACTCCCTACGCCTTTCGCGCAGCTCTGGAAGCGCGGCTGCGGAACATTGCGCAAGAGCACGGAACCGACCTGCAACGGCTGCGGCGTCGCGTGGCATTCGACCGGCTGCTGGCGCGGCTCTTTGCGCAAGAGGATCCACCCTGGCTCCTGAAAGGTGGTTTCGCGCTGGAGATGCGCCTGAAAGACCGCGCGCGGTCCACGCCTACACCTTTCCCTGGCAAGATCGTGACAGCACGCGCGTCAAGGACCTGGTAGACCTGGTGTTGTTGGTGGACTCGGGACTACTCGAACCTGAGCGGGTCAAGCTGGCACTCGAGGCAACGTTCCAGACGAGAAACACTCATCGACTCCGAAGTCGGCTGCCGGCACCGCCGGCGGATTGGACAGAACCGTACGCGGCCCTGGCCCAAGAGCTTCGGCTACCTGTCTTGACTTTGCCGGAGGCTCATACCTACCTGGACGACTACTGGCAAACATGGGAGCTGGGCCAAAACAGGGAACAAGATCTTTGAAGGAAGTGACCACCATCGAGCGCCGGCGGCCGTCGGGTTGCCGCAGTCAAGTTTACAGCCGGAGATGTCAATGCCGCTATCAATCTCAAAATACCACTACCCCTCGCGTCGCTCAACCGTCATCGCCCAGAAGGGCATGGTGGCGACCTCCCAGCCTCTGGCGGCGCAGGCCGGCCTCCAGATCTTGCGCGACGGCGGTAATGCCTTTGACGCAGCCGTAACCACGGCGGCCGTGCTCAACGTGGTCGAGCCCATGTCTACCGGCATCGGGGGCGACTGCTTCGCCTTGCTGTATCTGGCCGGCACGCGGGAGGTGAAAGCCCTCAACGGCAGCGGTCGCGCGCCGGACGCGTTGACGCTGGACGCGTTCCAGGAGCGGGGCCTGGACGCTGTGCCGCTGGCCGGCATGTTACCCGTGACCGTGCCCGGAACCGTCGATGGCTGGGCCACGTTGCTCGAAGAACATGGGAGCATCTCCCTGGCCGATGCGGTGTCGCCGGCAATTCGCTACGCCGAAGAAGGATTCGCCGTCACGGAGCTGATCGCCCGCGCCTGGGAGTATCTGGTCCCCAAGCTGCGAGCGACGCCGGACGCGAGCGCCCACTACCTGGTGGATGGGGAGCGCGCACCTCGGCCCGGAGAAGTCTTCCGCCTGCCGGCGCTGGCACAAACCTTCCGTCGGATTGCCGCCGGCGGCCGCAACGCCTTCTATCGAGGAGATATCGCCCACACCATCGTCGAATTCTCGCGCCGCAACGGTGGGTTCCTGGAGCTCGAAGATTTCGAGGCCCACGCCTCCACCTGGGTCGAGCCGATCTCCATCGACTATCGCGGCTACCGCGTGTATGAATGTCCGCCCAACGGACAGGGGCTGGCAGCCTTGCTGGCGCTGAACATCGCTCAGGGATTTGACCTGCCGGCCATGTCGCCTGACTCGACCGAGTACCTGCACGTCCTGATCGAGGCGATGCGCCTGGGCTTCGCCGATGCGTTCACCTACGTGGCCGACCCTGACTATGCCGATATCCCTCTCGACGCGCTGCTGTCCGAAGCGTACGCCGCCGAGCGCCGCGAGCTGATTGAGTCCGATGGAGTCATGGGAAAGGCGGCGGCGGGTCAGCCGGCCGGCGAAGACACCGTCTACCTGACCGTGGTGGACGGCGACGGGAACGCCTGCTCGTTCATCAACAGCCTGTACTATGGCTTCGGATCAGGAATGGTAGCCGGGGATACGGGCATTTGCTTGCAGAATCGAGGCGCCTGCTTCGTGCTCGACCCCGAGCACCGAAATTGCTGGGCGCCAGGCAAGCGGCCTTACCACACCATCATCCCGTCGATGATCACCCGCAACGGGGCGCTGTTCGCATCGTACGGCGTCATGGGTGGCTTCATGCAGCCCCAGGGGCATCTCCAGGTCGTCTCGCGCCTGATCGACCATGGTATGAGCCCGCAGCAGGCATTGGACGCGCCACGGTTCCGCGTGCACGAGAACCTGAGACAGGTCTCATTCGAGCGCGGTGTGCCGCTGCGGGCGCTGAGCGACTTGGCGCGTCTGGGGCATCAGGTGGTGCCGCCGGTTGAGCTTGCCGGCAGCTTCGGCGGAGGCCAGATCATCATGATCGACCAGGAGAACGGCGCACTGTTCGGGGGGTCCGACCCCAGGAAAGACGGCTGCGCAGTCGGGTTCTAGGCCAAGAGGCAGACCCTAAGGGTTTCAGAAACCCTTAGGGTCTTGTGCGCAGGCGTTACGGGACGAGATTATCGGCCAGCAGCGGCAACAGGAACTGCACCGGTCCCCAGAATGGCCGGCTGCCGTGCAGGACCATCGGCCCGGTCACATTGGGGCCATCATACGTATCGTCGTCTTTGATGGTGTACAGGATGGGACCATTGGCGCGGCCGGCATGGACCCGGACCTCAGGGCCGTGGCTGGTCCGAACCGGGTCGAGGGTGTATAGCAGTGGTCCCGTTTCATTGGGGCCGGCCCAGATGCGGCCGGTGCGGAAGTCCACGGTGAAAAGGATCTCTCCGGTGGCGTTGGCGCCCCGATAGATGCGACCTCTGCCTGTTTCTCTGTCAATGGAGAAGAAGAGGACTCGTGCGCCGGTCGTATTCGGTCCCTGGAACAGCCGGCCACTTAATGGATCAAACAGGTACAGCCACGGCTTGCCAATTGGGTCCTGGGATATCCGAATGGGCAGCTCGTCATCGGCGATGGTGACGGTGTCGCTGTCAGGCGTCCCCACGGCGTAGTGAGCCGGGTCGGCCGTCAGGGTGGCGACCACCGTCTCGTCGCCTTCCTGAAGCCCGTCGTCAATCGGCGTGACAGTGATTGTGGCGCTGTCGGACCCGGACGCAAGCGTGACGCTGCCGGCCAGCGCGGCGTAGTCAGTTCCGTTGGTGGCACTCCCGCCGATGCTGTAGTTCACAGTCACCTCCCCCAGCGGGTCAACGCGGCTGACAGTGAAGATGCCGACGTTGGGGCCCCATTCGGCCGCGTTGGGGTCCGTGGCAGCGATTGTGACCGGATCGCCGGCGATTGTGACAGTATCGCTGCCGGGCGTGCCAATTGTGTAGTTCGGGTCCGCTGTAAGGGTGACGATCACGGTTTCGTCCCCCTCCTGGGTGGTGTCATCAATTGGCGTGACGGGCAGTGTGACGGACGACGTGCCCGAGGCGATGGTGGCAGTGCCCGACAGTGTAACGTAGTCGGTCCCGTTGGTGGCCGTGCCGCTGACGGCGTACTTCACCGTCAAGTCGCCGGCCGTGTCACTGCGCGCGATGGTGAATTCACCTGGGTTGGGGCCGTCTTCAGCCGCCACAGGGACGGTTGCCGTCACGGTTACGGTGGTCGTGTTCAAGCCGACGGGGACAAGAACGGCGACAGATGCCGGGTTCGGGTTGTGGCGTGGTAGGGAGGATGCCGGCTTCGCAACGATGAGAAGGGCGAGCAACATCAACAGGCCCGGTAGAAGGATGGTGAAGACATAGCTCCTTGCACTTTTGAACCTCATGGTATCCTCCTGTGCACGGTTACGCTTCCAATGGCCTGCACTCATTGTATTCGATAAAGCGGAGTTTGTCAATAGGGATCAACTCTATCGAGCCGCGCGAGGCGCGCTAGAGTCTAATCCGAGAAGTGTGTGCAGTGGCGTCTTTAGCGGCTCTCAGAACGACTGAAGTCGTTACTACAGCCTCTGCGCGCTAGAGTCTATCCGAGAAGTGTGTGCAGTGGCGTCTTTAGCGGCTCTCAGAACGACTGAAGTCGTTACTACGGCCGTTACTACGGCCTCTGCACGCTAGGGTCTATCCGAGAAGTGTGTGCAGTGGCGTCCCTGGCGGCTCTCAAAACGACTGAAGTCGTTACTACGGCCTCTGTTCCTCTTCTGGAATGTGGGTCACATACACGTTTCGCGCCAGTTCGCGGCCGACCACGTGCTCCTCGTCCCCCACGCGGAGCGTAAGCGGGCCATCGAATGGGGCGACACTCACGACCTCGATGGCCGTGTTGGGGAACAGGCCAAGGTTGCCCAGGTAGCGCAGTTTCGCCGCATCCTCGTCGCTGACCTGGCGGATGACGACGGTCTGGCCGGCCTCGACTTCGGCCAGAGGGGTGTGCAGAGGTTCGTCGAGCAGACCTTCGACGGTAGGGATAGGGGCGCCGTGGGGATCGATGAGCGGCTCGCCCAGCGCATCCGACATGGCGGCTTCCACATCCTCCGACAGGACGTGCTCCAGCCGTTCAGCTTCGGCGTGTACCTTGTCCCAGGGGATGCCCAACGCCTCAGCCAGGTACAGCTCGAGCAGCCGGTGGTGTCGAATGATTTCCAGGGCGATCTTCTTGCCGGCCTCGGTCAGAGCCACACCCCGATACGGCTCGTATGTCAGCAAGTTCATCTCCGCCAGCCTTTTCACCATGTTGGTGACGGAGGCCGGCGATACCTCCAGCCGTTCGGCTATCGCGGATGTCGTCACCCGAACTCCCCGGCGACCCAGTTTGTAGATTATCTTCAGGTAGTCCTCGACCGACTGGCTGACCATCGTCGCCTCCAGAATGGGAAAACCTGGCGGAACTGAGGGGAACTCAAGAACCCTCTGGGGGATCTCCTTGCTCCGCTCGGCTACTCGCCAAACTCCGCCACCACACGATTTAGGCAGACCTAAACTTCATATCGAGTATAGCGGGCGTTTCGCGTTTTGTCAAGTAAAGCCCACGCAGAGTGAACGCCGTGAGCTCAGCCGAACGGCGGAGGAGGCGTGGCCACGGTCAGGATCAAAGCCCTGGACCGCTATTGCGTTTGCTCAGGCAGGAGCTAGGTTCGCAGCGTTGCTCCCAGCTTTGCCCCGACTCGCCTGACGATCCGTG
>JBHHTZ010000072.1:0-10870 GCA_046753605.1 Anaerolineae bacterium | reverse complement strand
GTAGAATTGCTTCGCAAGAAGGTCTTTCTGTAGGGAGGCAAAAGGTGGAAATTCACGAACTGGTTGTGGAGATGAAGCTGCTGGAACGCCGTTTGACCCTCTATGAGGAGAAATATGGCGTTCTCAGCGAAGATTTCTACGCCGCTCTTATGTCAGGCAAACTAGCGCAGTATGACGCGTACGACGAGACCCGGGCCGATTTCAGCCGTTGGAAAGGGATTTATGAAACGTGGCTGCGACGCAAAGATGCCTATACCAGTGCGCCGGAGATCAGTTTCACGCGACCCAATCTACCGATACTGATTCGAGAGATCGAGGAACTTCTACAGGATAGTCCTGGTGACATTCCTACCTGATGAGGACACGCTATTCTGGTTGAGCGCAAGCCAGGTCGCTTTGGATACGATCTGGGATAACACTGAGGACGATGTCTACACCCAGCTACTCGAAGAGTAACGTTATGCTGGTGCGAAGCCCTAACCCGAAAAGGACCTACAAGTATGGACACAAGAGACGCGAAGATTATCGCACGCGACATCCTGGCTAACTCCCTCCGCGCGAGCATCAACCTGCGCCGGCAACGCATCCCGCCCCCAGACTACGTCCTGCTCGAACTGAAGGGGGAGATGCCGGAACGCGAGCCGGCCCGGAGATTCTTGCCACAACAGATGCCCTTCATCCAAAAGGCCCTGACTGTCGAAGCCCTGAACCTGCGCCTGAAAGTCATCGCCGGCGACCCGGACGTGAAGGGTGTCATCCTTCACCTGGGCGATCTGCAAATAGCGCTGGCCAAAGCCCAAAACATCCGCGCCGCCATCCAGCGACTCAAAAGACGCGGAAAACGGGTCATCGCGTACTCGCCAGTGCTGGACCTGCCGCGCTACTACGTCGGCACAGCAGCCGACGAACTGGTCATTCCCGAGAGTAGCACCTTCAACGTGAAAGGACTCGCCAGCCAGGTCGTCTTCCTGAAAGACACCCTGGAACGACTGGGGGTCAGCACCGACCTGGAGGCCATCGGCGAATACAAGAACGCGGCCGATCCCCTCCGCCGCTCCGATATGTCGGAAGCCCAGCGGGAGGTCATCAACGCGATTCTGGACTCTTTCTATCAGGACCTGCTGGCCGGCGTGACCGAGGATCGCAATCTGGCGAAAGAGCGCGTCGATGAACTCATCGACCACGCTCCCTGGCTGGCCCAAGAAACCGTCGCCAACGGCCTCGCCGACGCCCTCTTGTACGAAGACCAGATCCCGGGGCATCTGGCGAACGGAAATGGCCACATGAAGATCATGCCGTGGGAGCAGGCCCAGATGAGCCTTCAGCGGACGTACAACTGGCACGGCAAACAGGCAATCGGCGTCATCAGCCTGCGCGGCGCCATCGTGACCGGCGACAGCCGCGACGTGCCGGTCCCCATTCCTTTCGTGGGCGTCCAGGCCGGCTCGGACACGCTGGCGCGGGCCTTCCGCAAGGCCGAGAAGGACCCCCGCATTGCGGCGGTCGTCTTTCACGTCGATTCTGGCGGCGGCGACGCCCTGGCCTCGGACCTGATCTGGCGCGAAGTGAAACGCCTGCGGGGGAAGAAGCCCGTCGTGGCGTACATGGGTGACGTGGCCGCGTCAGGTGGGTACTACGTCCTGGCGGCCGCTGATCACATCGTGGCCCAGTCAGCTACCCTGACCGGATCCATCGGGGTCATTGGTGGCAAGATTGTAACACGCGGCCTGTACGACAAGCTTAGTGCCAACTGGGAAATCATTCAGCGCGGCCGGCACGCCATCATGGACCTGCCGGATGATCCCTACACCGAAGAGGAGCGGGAGAAAGTGCTGGCCCAAATCCAGGCGACCTACAAACTGTTCAAAGAGCGCGTGGCCGAAGGGCGCGAGATGGCTGTGGACGATTTGGAGCAGATCGCACGCGGGCGGGTGTGGACAGGGCGGCAGGCTCTGGACTTTGGCCTGGTAGATGAGTTGGGTGATTTCCAGGCAGCGATAGACCGGGCAAAGTTGCTGGCCGGCCTGCCGCTGGACGACACAGTGCCGGTGGTACCGATCGAGACACCGAAGAAGTACACTCCACCGCCGGCCTTCACAGGCAGCCAGGCCTGGGCTCGGAGCCTTATCGACAGTCTGCGCCCCTTTACGGGGACCAGAGTTCTGGCCCTCATGCCCTGGACCCTGGAACTCAAGGGATAATCCGCAAGCCGACAAGGAGTAGCAAAATGAATTCGCCCTCACAGATACCCGAAGGCCTGGCCCTCGATGAGCCCAGTGCCGCCCGCATCTACGATTACCTTCTGGGCGGTTTCCACAACTTCGAAATTGATCGCCTGGCAGCCGAGCAAGCGCTACAGATCTTGCCGGACGTGCGGCTGACTGCACAGGCTAACCGCGCGTTCCTGCGCCGCGTCGTCAACTTCCTCATCGAGGAGGGAATTGACCAGTTTCTCGACGTCGGCTCCGGCATACCGACCGCCGGCAACGTTCACGAGATAGTCCAGGCCGGCAACCCGTCTGCCCGCGTGGTGTACGTGGACATAGACCCCGTCGCCGTAAGCCACAGTCGGAGCATATTGCGGGATAACCCCAATGCATCTGTCATCCAGGCTGATGCGCGCGACCCGGAACAGATCCTCCAGCACGCAGAAGCTAGGAGGTTGCTGGACTTCAGCCAGCCAGCGGCGATCTTGCTCATTTCAGTCCTCCATCTGATCCCGGACGATGAGGAGGCATATAGCACGGTCCGCGGCCTGTGCGATGCAGTGGCGCCGGGTAGCTACATCGCGATAGCACACGGTACATACGAGGGCGGCTCTATGGAGGTATCCAGGCAACTACAAGAGGTTAGTGCCCGCACAACCACGCCCCAAAAGCTCCGCTCCCGCTACGAGATCGAACTCTTCGCAACCGAACTTGAATTGGTCGAGCCGGGGCTGGTTTGGGTTCCACAGTGGCGACCGGAAGGCCCCGAAGACATCTTCTTCGACCAGCCGGAGCGATCTCTAAACCTGGGGGGCGTGGGACGCAAGCCCGGCATCGGGTAAAGGTTGGAGATTCGTCGCGGTTGAGCGGTACAGAGAGCAGCACATGAACGCGGCAAAACAGGCTCGACTGGCTCAGTTGTTGCACGATCGTCGAGATGCCATCGCTGACCGTTGGTTCGAAGCTATTGCGCGCACCTCTTTCGCGCCGCTAAGTGCGCAAGCAGTACACCAACACCTGCGTGGGTTGACCGACCAGGTCATTGCACTTCTCCTAACAGAAGCACTCGACCCGTGCCAGGCTGAGGCGATCGGCGCATCACTGGTGTACCTTCACTACACCGCCCCAGAGGCACTCGGCAGAACGCAGGAAGTCCTGGTACAGCAACTGGTCGAGGGTCTGCCGGCCAACCAGGTCGCGCTATTACAGCCCCGCCTGGCTACGCTGCTCGCCCACCTGGCGGTAGGTTTCTGCCAGCAGAGCCACACAACGATCTTGTCCGACCAGGAACAGATTCGCCTGGCAGTCACAAGCGAGCTCCAGCGTTTGCAGGAGAGCCTGCGTGACGAGCGCAACTTCGTCTCCGCAATCCTGGAGACAGCCGGCGCTCTGGTGTTCGTCCTCGACACGGAGGGACGAATCGTCCGCTTCAACCAGGCCTGTGCCAGAACAACCGGCTACTCGTTCGACGAGGTGAAAGGCAGACACGCCTGGGAGATCCTCGCAATTCCTGAACGGGTGGAGGCCGCCAAAGATTTCTTCAGAAGACTACGAGACGGCGAGCTACGAACTGACGAACTCTCGAACAGGACCAATAGCCCCCTGCTAACGAGAGATGGGGATCGCCGGCTCATCGCCTTGTCATACACCGGCCTCCCCGGCAATGAGGGAACGATTGAGTACGTCATCAGCACCGGCATCGACATTACTGAACAATCTAAGATGGCAAAAGCGCTGCGGGAAAGTGAGGAAAAGCTGAGAGCCCAATACAAGGGCATCCCGATCCCGACTTATACCTGGCAGCGCGTGGGGAAAGACTTCGTGTTGCTAGATTGCAACGATGCAGCCAATGCGATTGTGCAGGGCAACATGATCGAATTCATTGGGGTCAGGGCCAGCGAGATGTACCGGGACAGGCCGGGCATCCGACAGGACCTGGCGCAATGCTACGCCGAGAGAACGCCAATTGAACGAGAGATGTCTTACAAATACACCACGACCGGTGAAACCAGGCAACTGGCCGTCAAATATGGCTTTGTGCCCCCCGACCTGGTCCTGGTACACGCGGAGGACGTAACCGAACGCAAACAGGCTCAGATGCAACTGATCCAGGCAGACAAGATGGCGGCCATGGGGGTGATGGCTAGCGGTATTGCCCATGAGCTGCTCAACCCCCTTGGTATCATTTCAGTCAATGCTCAGTTGCTCCAGGACAGTCCACCTGATGCCCAGGTACACGCCCAGTGCGCTCGAAATATCCACGTGACAACACGCCGAGCCTCACAAATCGTTAAGAACCTGCTGGACTTCGCTCGCCCAGCGAGCGACGCGATGATGGAGATCGAACTGCACACGGTTCTGGAAGACTCGCTGCCCATGCTGAGCCACCGGCTCTCGGCGCAGCAGATCCTTCTGCGAAAAGATCTCCCATCCGATCTGCCCCACGTCTGGGGCAATCCGGCACTGCTGCGGCAAGTCTTCACCAACCTGATCTTGAACGCCTGCAACGCAATGCCCAACGGCGGCACTCTGACCATCACCGGTCGCACAAACCAGACAGGACAGGCCGAGATCACGTTCACGGATACCGGCCGCGGTATCTCACAGGAAGATCTGCCCAAGGTCTTTGATCCCTTTTTCACCACAATGCCGCCTGGCCATGGTACCGGCCTCGGCCTGTCTGTTAGCTCCAGCATAATCCAACTGCACCGGGGAGCTATCGACGTGGAAAGCGACGTGGGACGCGGCAGCACGTTTACCGTCCGGCTGCCGGCGATGGAGGGATTGAAAGCGATGAGGGAGAAGGACTATGCCAAAGGCCCGCATCCTGCTGGTAGATGACGAGCCAGACCTGGTCTGGGCCGTGCAATACAGCCTGAAGGACGAAGGCTACGAGGTCCTCACCGCCTTCGACGGGGTGGAGGCACTGGCTATCGCGCGCCGCCATCATCCCGACCTTATCATCCTGGACATTATGATGCCTCGCCTGGGCGGGCTGCAGGTGTGCCGCGAAATCCGCCGCGACCTCGCTCTGGGGGCTGTGCCGATCCTGCTGCTGACCGCCCTTGGCGACACGGATGATGTGGTGACGGGCCTGGATGAAGGGGCCGACGATTACCTGGCTAAGCCGCTTGCATTGGAGGAACTAAAAGCCAGAGTCAGGGCCTTGCTGCGCCGGAGTCGTTCCGTTCCAGATGAAAGGTTGGGGGTTGATGGCCGGCGCTTTCTGTCGGTAGGCGACATCGCCCTGGACCTGAGTACGCGGCAGGTACACGTGGGTGAGAAGACCCCACAGCTCACACCCAGCGAGTTCGATCTCTTCTATCACCTGATGATCCACCCCGGTGAAGTCTTCTCCAGTCAGGAGCTGCTGGAACAAGTGTGGGGATACTCGTCGGATCAAGCCAGCGCTGGCCTCGTACGGTGGCACATCCAGAACCTGCGTGCCAAGATCGAGCCCGATCCGAACCGGCCAATCTACATCCTCACTGTGCGCGGTCACGGCTACATGTTCGACCGGCGCTCGCACTCCCGAACCCGAGACTAGAGATCAAGGATCGGGGGATTCGTCCGGCGGGCACAGGTCTTCCCTGATCTCTGCTCCTCTGCTGCCCATTCTCCCACCGAGTCGTCGCGAAACTAACGAAACCCTAACGCAAGACTAATACAGGTCTAACGCTCACACAGGCACATTCGTGCCCAAGATAGAGTATAATTATGGTCGCTGCGCAGTTGATGTGCCCGGCATTGACACACCTCCAGAAACTGCCCCCTTACCTAGCCTATTATTATTCTCCTTATTATTCTATCTGGCCCAGGCTGGTGTTCGCGGTGCCGGGCACTTTACCCCGCAGTCCATTCTGTAGATGCTTCGTGTGGCTGTCAGAGATTCTTCATTGCGAAAGGAGGCTGCGCTTGGCTCCTATATGGCTCTGTCTCGACTGTGAAGGTGTGGCATACGGGTGGGCAAGAGCCCAGTCTTGCATTTATTGCGGCGAACATCGGGTGATAGGCACGGACGATGTGTACAGCCCAGATGAGAACCCCACCCGCTATCGGCTGCTCTTCTTCCACCCAAGGCAGTGGGCGCAAGTTGAAGCTGCGGCTACCCGGGCCCACCAAACCCCTCGAGAACTCCTGAGCGAGCGTGAAGCGGCGCCGGTTATCCTCATCTGTGATGAACCGGTTCAGGACGGCAAGCTTGTCTTGTTTCCAAAACCCTCCACGGATGGGAAGGCCGGCCCCGGGCCGGTAGAAGGGAACACAGATAAGAACAGAGAAGATTAGCACTATCCGTGTTTCTTTCAATCCGTGGGGAAAGCCATGCTCTCTGAACGGCTACTCTACGAGGAACCAGTGCCGATAGATCGTAGCGCAAGGCCGGCCAGGAACAGGGACGCCAGCCCGTAGATCAACGCCTCGCGCCGTGTATCCCGCCCTTCGGTGTAGGCGTAAACACCGGGCCATACCAACAATACCAGAACGCCGTACAGGAAATGGATGATGCGCGCCGGCCGGCCACCCTGGAAGTACATCGCTATACCGATCAAGCCCTGGGCCGCCAACAGCAATTCCCCAATCACCAGGGTTCCCCAATAGCCCGGCGCAAGACCCTGCCGGCGCACGTAGTTGAAGAGCGCCCACAGCCCAACCACCAGCGTGAACAGCACGGCCGTATTGGCCAATCGTGCGTGGACTTCCACTAGCGACATCGTCCTATGCTCCCTCCACTCGACTGACCAGAAAGTCCCGCAGAGCCTGGTTGAACGCCTCGGGCTGTTCCAGGTTCGAGAGATGGCCGGCATCGGGAATCACCAGCAGTTCGCTGCCGGGGATCGACTCGACCATCGATTCCGCCTCGGCGACGGGGGTGATCACATCATCTGCACCCACCACGACCAGAGTCGGCACGGAGATTTCACCAAGCAGCGGGCTAGCATCGGGCCGCTCGCTCATGCCGTAGAGCGCGGCCACGATGCCAAACACGGACTGGCGAGCCATCATGTCGCGGACGGCGCTCACCAGATCGGGCTGGTCCTTGAAAGTTGCCGGCGACAACAACTTATCCAACATGCTGTCCGCCAACGCGGCCGCGCCATGCCCAATAACCTGTTTGCCTGTGGCCGTACGATTCGCCCGCGCTTCGTCGCTATCGGCCTGCGGGCGCGTGTCCGCCAGCACCAGCCCCCGCAGGCGACCGGAGTACTTCCGACAGAACGCAAAGGCAATGTAGCCGCCCATGGAAAGGCCGGCCAGCACCACTTCCTCAATGCCCAACTCATCCAGGAGCAGCCGCAGGTCATCAGCATACTGCTCCATGGTCATAGCCAGGCTGACTGTAGAACCGCCAAACCCCCGCAAGTCGGGCACAATCACCCGATACTCATCGGATAGACCGTCTAACTGCGGCTGCCACAGCGTGCCATCCAGGGGAAAACCGTGTACGAATAGAATGGGGAGACCTATCCCCCGATCGACGTACGATAGTTCAACGTCATTGAACTCGACTTTCACATCTTGCCCCTTCCTCATCTTCTCCCAAAATACCCCCCGATGCCTGCACCGGCACAGGTGTTGGGCGAGGCTTCGTCCTGAGGCTCAGCCCGAAGGGTCTCCCGACCGATGCCCCGTGCGGCGGTCAGGAGACCTGGCCGAACGGACGGGAACTCTACTTTCACATTTTACTCCTTCCGCATCTTCTCAATAATGCATAGGTAGGGGCTTCCCGCCAGCCCATGCCATTCCGAGCGGAGCCCTTCGGCAAGCTCAGGGTAGACTCCGCGGAGTGAGGAATCCCTGAGCTTGCCGAAGGGCTCCGTTCGGAATGACATATAGGTGTTGGTTCCCCGATTAATTCTTCAAACTTCATCAGTCGTTTTGGCGGCTTGAACGACTGAAGTCGTTACTACGAGTCGATATCTTTTTCCAAAGAACTATAGCACAGGGCAAGGATAGCGTGCAACCAGAACCAGAGTTCATTGACCGATCTACCCCGCGCACCTATAATTACAGTTAACCAGAAAGGAATAACCTGACAATAGGTAAAACGCGAAACGTACCCCTGAGAACTTCACACATCGTAGATCACGTTTCACGTTTCACGACCATGCTCTCATTTACCGACTATCGACTTCAGCAACGCGAGTACCTGCTGCGTATCGCGCGGGCGATGACCTCCGAGTTGGGGCTGAGCGACGTCCTGCGGCTGGTCATCGAGCACGCAGTGACGCTGCTCACCGGGCAGGCCGGCCTCATCACCCTACGCCGCTCCGACGGCGCCTTCGGCATCGTGGCCAGCTATGGCGTCGAGCGCGAACTGTTGCGCCAGTTTGGGCCGCTGCTCAAGGACATACCCCTCGACGCCTTCGGGACAGGCCGCCCGTACCGCACGCATCCGCAGTTGCGGCGTCGGCTGCTGACCATCGCATCCTCCATCAACATCACGATGGGAGATGCAGTGGCCGTACCCCTGACCATGGCCGAGGAGTTCTTCGGCGTCATCTACATTTTCCGGGGATTGGAAGCCCGGTTCACACCAACAGATCACCAACTCCTGGTCGATTTTGCCGATATCGCCGCCATTGCCGTTCGCAACGCCCAGCTCTTCCAACAGGTGCTGGAGGAACGCCGGCAACTCCAGACGTTGGTGGCGCACACCGAAGAAGGCGTGGCGATTCTGGACCCCAGTGGATACATTCGCCTCTTCAACCAGGCGTTGTCCTCTATGGCCGGGTGGCCGGACCAGGAGGCCATAGGGCAGATGGCCACCGACGTGATCACCGTAATAGATGCCGCGGGAAACCCCGTTCGGGCTCCGGTCATACCTGCGATCCGCACAGCCGGCGATGAAAGACCAAGACGGCTGGAGGGCTGGCTGATCCGGCGGGATGGAACCCAAGGGCCATACGTGGCAATCACGCTATCCCCACTTTATGACAACTCTGGCCAACTGTTCAGCATCGTCGCTAATTTCCAGGACGTGACTCGCTTCAAAGAGGCGGAAACCCTGAAATCGACTTTTGTATCCGTGATCTCCCACGAACTGAAGACCCCCCTGGCCCTTATCAGCGGATACGCAGAGACGCTGGGACGTGAGGATGTTCGGTGGGATGCCGAGACGATGCAGGAGGGGCTGGCGATCATCCGTGAGGAAAGCGCGCGGCTCAACCGGCTGATCGAAGACCTGCTGGACGCGGCACGGGCCGAGGCCGGCGTGCTCAAACTGAGGATGTCCTATGTCCGGCTAGACGACCTGGCCCAATCAAGCGTCGAAGCGCTGCGGCCGCTTGAGCGGGACCACATGCTCGCGGTGGACTTTCCCCCCAACTTCCCTGTGGTTCCGGGCGATCCGGAGCGCCTGCGTCAGGTGCTGCGCAACCTGTTGAGCAACGCTATCAAATACTCGCCGGCCGACAGCCTGATCCGTGTCAGCGGCCGCGTCCGGCCGGACCGGGTTGTTGTCTCTGTGTCCGACGAGGGTCCGGGGATTCCGCTCGACGAGCAGGCCGGCGTGTTCGAGCGATTCTCTCGTGGCGGCGCTGCTCAGAACAAGGCCTCGGGGGCCGGCCTGGGTCTCTATCTCAGCAAAGCGATCATCGAAGCCCATGGCGGCGAAATCTGGGTAGATAGCACGCCCGGCCAGGGTTCAACTTTCCATTTCTACCTGCCAAGGAACGGCCAACAATGACTTCGTTGAAAGACAGACTGATATTGGTTGTGGACGATGAACCGCGAATGCGGCGGTTCATCCGCATGAACCTGGAAGTTGAAGGCTGCCACGTGATCGAAGCCGCGGACGGGCTAAGAGCACTGAAGATGATTCGCGAAGAGATCCCCGACGTCGTCATTCTCGACGTGATGATGCCCAACATGGACGGCTTTGAAACGCTCCACGATCTCCGCGGGTTTTCCGACGTGCCGGTGATCATGCTGACGGTCCGCTCGGAGGAAGACGACCGGGTGCGGGGGCTGGAATTGGGGGCCGATGACTACCTGAGCAAGCCATTCAGCCCGCGAGAACTCGTCAGCCGCATCCGGGCACTCCTCCGACGCGCCGAAATGACCCCCTCTGTACACCGGTCCATCCTCAAGATCGACGACGACCTCGCGATCGACTTCGCGGGGCGAGAGGTCATTGTGCGAGGCGAGCGAGTCAAGCTGCGACCGACAGAGTGGCGGCTGCTGTACCACCTGGTGAGCAATGCCGGCTGGGTCATGAGCCACGAGGTGTTGCTCTCCAAAGTGTGGGGACCGGAGTACCGGGACGCTCACCACTACGTGCGGCTCTACATCACCTACCTGCGCCAGAAGATCGAAGAGGACCCATCAAATCCGAAGTACATTTTGACCGAGCGGGGCATGGGCTACCGCTTCGTCGATTTTGAAGGCCGGCCAGTGCGGCAGATCAGCTCTCTGCCGCCGCCGGCGTAGCAGGAGAACAATTTGCTAGATGGTTGGATGGCTGGGATATGGGACGGAACCACCTGCCATCTAGCCCCCCGATGTTGGGCGAGGTCTCCGACCGATGCCCCATGCGGCGGCGGTCAGGAGACCTTGCCGAACAGATGCCGAACAAAAGAAACGTGAGGACCCCCACACGAACTGGTCCTCACGTTTCACGTTTCACGCCGTCCGGCGTTCGCTCATCACACCCTACCGGAGCC
>JBHHTZ010000071.1:0-10884 GCA_046753605.1 Anaerolineae bacterium | reverse complement strand
GCCACGCCGCCGCCGAAGGCAGTGGCGTTGATGTGGACCACGCGGGCGCCCTGCAACGACGCGGCCAGGGCACGAATCTCCTCAATAACGTCGTCACCGACGACAGGACGATAATCGTCCAGCGACTTGGTCCCAATTTCCACTTGCTGCAACATTCGTCCCGTCACGTGTCCTTTCTGCTGAACCGGCCGAGCCCGTTAAGGGCCTGTCTGAACGGCGTTGGTGGCGGCGGCCCTTCGAGTTGGCTCAGGACATGCTTCAGCCGCTTGGGAGACGACTGAAGTCGTTACTACGGATTCTCCGGTCTGCCAGGATGCACCGGCCCCACACGAGTCTCGCACGACGAGGGTCGTTTGGAGCAAGATCTCCCTCTCTTCGGGGTCCTCACCGGCAATGAGGCGCAACACCAGCCGCGCCGCCTCGGCGCCCAACTGATGCGCCGGCAGTCGAATGGTCGTGAGGGGCGGGTTGACGTAGCGCGCCACCGGCACGTCGTCGAACCCCACCAACGCGATGTCATCCGGCACTCGCAAACCTCTCACCTTGATAGCTTCCAACGCCCCGAAGGCCACCAGGTCGCTGGCCACAAACATGGCATCGGGCAGCGTCCCCTCCAACAAGGAGGTCATAGCGGTGTAGCCACTCTCTTCACGGAAATCGCCGTATCGGACCAGAGCCGGCTCGTAGGGAATCCCGTGGGTTTCCAGGGCTTGTTGGTAGCCGGCGCGCCGCTGCTCGCTGGCCGTATATGCCAACGGCGCGTTGGTAATAAGCCCAACGCGCCGATGCCCAAGCTTGAGGAGGTGTTCTGTCGCCCGATACGCGCCGTCCACGTTATCAACATCCACAAAAGGCGTCGGTGTCTCGGGCAACTGACCGAGCAGCACCACCGGAAAACCCTCTGCGTGTAGCCGAGGTAACTGCGCATCATCAGACCGCGGCCCTGAGAGGATGATCCCATCGATATGTCTCCCTCGAACCAACTCGACATACGCATCCGGTCGCGTCACATCCTCCACATACTCTAGAAGCACCCTGAAATCGTGCTCTCGCGCCACCTGCCCAACGCCATGAATTGCCTGTGGAAGGAAGGCATCTGCAAACACGCGCTCAGGTGTCTGGCACAACACCAGGCCCATGGTACGGGTCTGCCGGCGGACGAGGGATCGGGCTGCGGCATTGGGGTGGTAGTTCAAATCTGCAGCCGCCCGCAAGACCCGTTGGCGCGTCGCTTCGGAGATGCTGGCGCCAGGCGTGTCATTCAGGACGAGCGAGACCGTCGTGCGGGACACGCCGGCCCGTCGGGCCACATCAGCGCTGGTTGTGCGGTTCCTTGCCTCGGCCATTTGCCGGCTACCTTGAGGGGCTATCAGGAATCTCAAGCAGTCAGGGAGGGAAGTAACACGTGTTACCTGGACTTATCATACCATAAGCCAGGGAAAACGTCAAGTGGAGTCAGTGGTCAGTGGGTAGTGGTCAGTGGGTAGTGATCAGCGTTGTGACTGACCACTACCCACTGACCACTACCTACTACCTACTGGCCGGCTAGGGGCAGGGGACGAACAGGCACGGATTGCGTTTAGCGCCGTTCTGAATGATCTCGAAATGCAGATGTGGACCGGTTGACCAGCCGCCGGAGCCGTAGGTGCTGCCCACGCCACCGATCAACTGGCCACGTTTCACCGATTCCCCAAGGTCTGGCTCGTACCAACTCAGGTGGGCGTAGAGCGTACGGAATCCGTTGCCGTGGTCGATCTCGACGGCGAAGCCATAGCCCCAGGGATGCCAGCCGGCGAAGGAGACATAGCCGGTATCGGCCGCATACACCGGCGCTCCCTTGGGTGCTCCGATGTCAAGGGCGGGATGGCCTGGTCCAAACCCCTGGGTGAGCATGCCGCTTACGGGCATGACAAACGATCCAGCACCCTTCAAGGCGCCTGGCGGCGCGCTGGTCAGGCTGACGGTGCGACGCGGCGGGATGGGTTTGACGCCGCCGGGGATCATGATCTTCTGACCCACCACCGGCTGCTCGCCTTCGCTCAGACCGTTGGGCGCGTAGTTGGCAATGGCTTCGACCGTGGTTCGGTAACGTTGAGCCAGGCCGGCCAGCGTGTCACCCCGCCGCACGGTGTAGAGCAGACCATCAATGGGCGGTATGGTGAGCTCTTCACCGACCGACAGCATGTCCGGGCTGGGCAGGTCGTTGTTAGCCCACAATGTATCCTGTGTTATGTTGAATTTTGCGGCAATGCCCCACAACGTGTCGCCATGTCGCACCAAGTAGGTGATGACGTCCGCCCGATCAATCGGTCGCAACGAGCCTTCGGGATCGATGCCCCGCGTGACGAAGCCGGCATCGACAAACATGGAACCACCGCGCCCGAGAACGGCCGGCTCCTCACTCATGTCGGGAGTGTCGGCCGTTGTGGGTGGTATGCGGCGTGCCACGAAGCCACGCTCGACGCCCGTGTAGACGAGGGGAGAGCGCGGGGTGAACAGCAACACCCGCTGCGTGAAGGCAGGTGTGGAAAACGGAGAGGCAGCCGGCCAGCGCGTTGCTGAGAGCCGGCCAATCAGTACGGCCGCAGCTATCAGCGCCAAGACGGCAATGTGAGAGGCCGAACGGGCCGGCAGCAGACCGGCTCTTGTTGGCTGTGGTCGAACTGACCCGCCGGCCGAAGGGATCCTGGATGAGGAGCCGTTCTGCCTGTCAAACCGCCAATAGAGTGGCAGGGTCACCTCTGTTGGTTCTGCGCCCTCCGGCTCAACAAGGCGATCTACGGTGTCGCCAGCCTCCGCTGCCAACACCGAGGGCCCAGACCTGCCCCCCTCGACGTCAGCGTTCAAAAACCCCTCCTCGCTGTGATGCGGCTCCGTTCGGCACGTGGGCGAGCCTCACGCCTCGAAGATTGGACCTGCTGAATCTACAGGATGTCCTGGTGAAGCGTATCCAGAAACTCCTGATTCGAGTCCGTTCGCGCCAGGCGCCGGACTATCGCCTCAGTCGCTTCGACGCCGCCGCCGATGGCATCGATCATCCTCCGCAGGAGCCACACCTTCTGGAGATCATCCGGCTCCAGGAGCAGTTCTTCGCGGCGCGTGCTGGAGCGCTCGATGTCGATGGCCGGGAAGACGCGTCGCTCTTGCAACCGCCGGCTAAGGTGAAGCTCCATGTTACCGGTGCCCTTGAACTCCTCGTAGATGACATCGTCCATACGGCTGCCGGTATCGACCAGACAGGTGGCTATGATGGTCAGACTGCCGCCTTCTTCCACGTTGCGAGCAGCGCCGAAGAAGTGCTTGGGCGGATACAGAGCTGCCGGATCCAGACCGCCTGAGAGGGTACGCCCGCTCGGCGGAACGGTCAAGTTGTACGCCCGAGCTAACCGCGTAATCGAATCGGCCAGAATGACAACATCTCGGCCACCCTCGACCAGGCGCTTCGCCCGCGCCAGGCTCATCTCTGCAACCCGGACGTGATCCTGCACGGGCGCGTCAAATGTTGCGCTGTACACTTCGGCCTCCACGGAGCGATCCATGTCCGTGACCTCTTCAGGACGTTCGCCGATGAGGACAACCATCATGTGTACGTCATCATAGTTGCTCGTAATGCCATTGGCAATCTGTTTCAGGATTGTAGTCTTGCCGGCCTTGGGCGGCGACACAATGAGACCCCGCTGCCCGCGTCCAATGGGGGCCAACAGGTTGATCAGGCGTGTCGCCAGAATGTTGGGGGCTGTTTCAATGTTTAGAATCTGGTCGGGGAAGATAGGGGTAAGGTGTTTGAAATGCGGTCGACGCTTCGCCTGCTCTGGGTCCAGACCATTCACTGCCTCGACCCGGAGTAACCCGTAGTACTTCTCGGTCTCCTTCGGCGGCCGCACCTGGCCAATTACCATGTCGCCTGTCCGCAGCCCAAAGCGCCGAATCTGCGACTGCGAGACGTACACGTCATCAGCGCCCGGCAGCAGATGATCTGAGCGCAGGAACCCGATGCCATCTTGAATTATGTCAAGCACGCCTCCGCCAAAGATTAAGCCTTGCTCTTCGGCCTTGTGGCGGAGAAGGCGCAGTATCAAATCGGTTTTCTTAAGCCGGCTAAAGCCAGACACATCCATGTCCCGAGCCAAATCTTGAAGCTGATCAAGAGTTCTGGACTCGAGTTCGCCAATATCCATATCTAGCATCATACTCAACTAACTCCTTGGTCCAGCCGCAGTCCTACCGCGCGCACAGCGCGGCCCGAGGCTGTCTTGCTTTCATACCAACCCGTACAGCAACAAACAGGGACCTTAGCGAAGTCGCTGTTCCAAATGATTGACAGTAGAGATTTTCGGGAACCGTGCGTCGAGGAGCATTCGCATGTAGAAGAAAGAGTTCGGCAGATATTATAGACAATTCCCGCGAATTTGTCAACCCTGCAAAGCGACGAACGAGGTGGACTAATCCGAGATTGCGTGGTACCTGGCATCCTCCAGCCGGGCAACGCGCTGACCTTCGTCCACGTCCACACGCGCCAGGATGAGCGCCCCACCGATGAAGAAGACGATCAACGCAACGATGCTCAGCCGGCTACTACCCGTCAACTGACCGACTATGGCAAACAAGAACGGGCCGAGTATGCCGGCAAACTTAGAGCTAACGCTGAAGAATCCGAAGAACTCCGAGGACTGAGCGCGCGGAATCATGCTGCCGTACAGGGATCGGCTCAGGGCTTGACTGCCGCCCTGCACCGTGGCGACGGCAAAGGCGAGCACCCAGAACTGCCATGCCTGGGACAGGAAGTAGCCGGCGATGGAGATGAGCGTGTAGACAGCCAGGGCCAGATAGATTGACGGCTTGGCTCCAATTCGTCTGGCCAATCCCCCAAAAGCAAACGCGAACGGAATGCCGGCGAATTGAGTCAAAATCAAAGCCCCAATCAAATCGGTCTGGCCGATGCCGATCTCGGTGCCATAGATTGTGGCCATCTTGATGATCGTGCCGATCCCGTCGTTGTAGAGCCAGAAAGCGATGAGGAATAGTAGGAGCTGCCGGTACTGTCGGATTTCGTCAAAGGTCTCCCGCAGGCGGTCGAAGCCGGCTTTGACCGGATTGACGCCGAGCGCGTCCGCTTCCGATACCCGCCGGGGAGGTTCCCCTACATACCGAAAGATGGGGACCGAGAACACAGTCCACCACACGGCCACGCTGAACATCGCGATGCGAGATGCTGTTGCCGTATCAGCAATCCCGAAAGTTTGGGGAGACAGGATCCACAGAATGTTGATCACCAGCAGGATGCCGCCACCCAAATAGCCCAGAGCATAGCCGGCCGTGGACAGTTGGTCCATTTCATCCTGGCTGGCGACATGGGGCAACAGGGAGTCGTAGAAGACATTGGCTCCCGAAAATCCGATATTCGCCACGACGAACAGCGCGGAAGCCAACAGCCACTCACCCTGAGTGACGAAATAGAGCATGGCCGTGAAGACGATCCCCAGCGTGGCGAAAAGGGCCATGAAACGTTTCTTGGCCCCCATGTAGTCAGCGACCGCGCCCAGGACAGGCGAGACGATGGCGATCAGGAACAGGGCAATGGAAGTCGTGTAACCCCAATAAACGGTGGCCCGGTTGCCCGGCAGACTGGCGCCTGCAACCGAGGCGTAGAAAATGGGCAGCACGGCCGCCATGATAGTAGTAGCAAAGGCCGAGTTGGCCCAATCATACATGGCCCAACTGAAAGTCTCCCGGCGATGCAGGGCCACTGCGCGGAGCCAGCTACGAGGCCCAGAAGTTGCTGCAACTGCCTGACTGTCCATTGTCACCTACCATAAACTCCGAGACTACCGGCTTCCCCGCCGGCTCAGGGCCTGCTCAAGTGGCTGCCCGCACTTGACTGTGTAGCTGGGGATGCCATTCGCAATTAGAGCGCTGACGACACCGAGAGAGGACGGGGCAGGGCCAAAGGTGTTGGCGTCTAGCACAACTGCCATGGTGCGCACCCCGCGCCGGCCCAGATCACGCAGGGGGGCCACCCACGCCTCCGACGTTGACGGCGTGATGACCACAACTGTGGTGTTGCGGCCGAACAGTCGCTCCTCGGCCGCCAGAAGTTGCTCCAGAGACACCCGACCGCCGGCGCGCACGATGGCCAACTGCTCCAGAACCTTGTTCAACTGCCGCTCGCCGCGGTCGGCCTGGATCAAGCGCCGGCCTTCCGCACCATACGTAATCAGCCCGACCGTCCGATTCAGCCCGAGAAAGTGCCGGCACAAGGAGGCTGCGGCCGTCACGCCATACTCTTCGGTCGTGGGGGCCAGTTCAAAGCCGTGCGCCGGCTGGAAGAGAATATCGAAATCCGAAACGCCCTCAACTTCTACCTCACCAACCTGGACGGCGGCTTCTATGTCCAGGATCACCCACAGATCGGCCAGGGGGTCCAGCTCGAATTCTTTCACCATCACCCGGCGCAGGCGGGCCGTAGACGGCCAGTGGATGCGGTTGAAGCTATCGCCGGGGGCGTAGTCGCGGATGCCGGACACGTTGGTTGTAATGTACTGAGCTCGCCGGCGCACGGCGTCACCCCCCGGCAGGGTACCGACGGGCGGCTCGAATCCGGGCAACTCCACCGTCGCCGGATAGACGAGTATGGTGGAGGTGGCCGGCAGGTGGCGCTCCACGCGAAACAGTCCAAGGGGGTCGCCGCTGGCGATGCGCATCGGGCCCAGGCGAAAGACGCCGCGCTCCTGACAGCGCGTTCGCACCAGCCAGCTACGGTAGGACCTGGGCGCCAGGCTGTTCACAACCCGGCTCACGTGATGGCCCGGCAGCGTCGATAAGTCGCGTATCTCGAGCCACAGCTTGGGAAACAGCCCCGTGTTGTGGACGACGAAGCGTTCCTCAGCCAGCCGGCCCACCTGGGTGCGGCGCGACCGCGTCTGGCGCACAAGCCGAAACCAGTACGCATTCAGCATGGTCCACGCAAAAGAGAGTGCGAGAATCGCCGTCATGAGGTACAGCAGGCGAAAGAGGAGCTGCCGGCCAGTTGCCAACGCTGCAACTACCAGCACCAACCACAGCACCAGGGCCGTGCCGCCCCGTCGGGGCTTGATCGCCGGCATCGCTATGAGGCTGCGCGCACCTGCGCTCCTGGGACAGGCACCATCCCCAGGACATCGGCAACGACGTCATGCGGGTCTACGTTCTTGATGCGCGCAGATGGGCTCACAATGATCCGATGGGCCAGGGTCGGGCCGGCCATAAATTTTATGTCATCTGGAATCACATAGTCTCGGCCCTGCAAAGCAGATCGAGCCTGGCTCGTCTTGTAAAGGGCAAGAGAGCCACGCGGGCTTGCGCCCAGATACAGGTCTTCGTGCTCCCGCGTCGCACCCACCACATCGACAATGTACTGCTTCACCAGGTCATTCAGGTAGACTTGTGTGACCAGTTCCTGGGCCCGCAGGAACGTCGGGGCATCCACGACCTGTTCGATCTCGTCCAGGGGATGAACAACCCGCTGGGCATCCAGCATGGTGATCTCTTGCTCAGGGCTGGGATAACCCAGACGGAGGCGCAGAATAAACCGATCGAGTTGGGCCTCGGGCAACGGGAAGGTACCCTCGTATTCGATGGGGTTCTGCGTGGCCAACACCAGAAAAGGGCGTTCCATCGGGTGCGTGACACCATCCACTGTGACCTGACGCTCTTCCATAGCCTCGAGCAAGGCAGACTGCGTTTTCGGTGTGGCCCGGTTGATCTCATCTGTGAGCACAATCTGGGACATCACCGGGCCAGGCCGGAACTCGAATTCACCCGTTTTCTGATTGTAGATGGACACGCCTGTGATGTCGCTGGGCAACATGTCCGGCGTACACTGGATGCGCCGGAACCGTAAACCCAGGGAGCGGGCAATTGCCTTGGCCAACGTTGTCTTGCCAACCCCAGGCACATCCTCGATCAACACATGGCCACGGCATAGCATGGCAATCAGCACCAACTCGACCTCACGATGCTTGCCAACCATGACCCGTTCCACGTTTTCGATGACTCGTTGGGCAATTTCCTGGACTTCTTTCATAGATGACAACTCCAAATGTCGTGGGACTTTCATCTGGGAATCTGGGACGCAGTTTCCGTGTTGATCTGCTTGACTATTGATTATAGCAGGTTCCAGAGCAAAATGGCAACCACAAGAGGCGCGGATGCAAGCTTGCCAAATTCCGATAATTCATGTATAATCCACCCCGTTGTAAAAGCGTGCCGCGACATAACCGTCGCGGCGCGCCGTTTTAGTGCCTGTCGAGATTGTACAGTGGAGCCCAGAGAAAGCTATGGCACCCAACAAGCAAACCTATTTGACACCAGAAGGCCGCAAGAAGCTTGAAGATGAGCTTGAATATCTGCGCACGATCAGGCGGAAGGACGTCGCGGAGCTGATCGCCTCGGCCAAAGAAGAAGGGGACATCTCTGAGAATGCGGCCTATGACGAGGCCAAGAACCAGCAGGCGTTCCTCGAAGGTCGGATCCAGGACATCAAGCGCATCCTCAACAACGCGATCACCATCGACGAGACGGATCGGCCAGCCGGCGTGGTAGCGATCGGCTCGCGCGTCACTGTCGTCGAAGATGGGTACGACGAGGAAGAGACGTTCAGAATTGTTGGCTCGGCCGAGGCAGACCCCGGCCAGGGTTTCATTTCCAACGTGTCGCCCATCGGAAAGGCGTTGCTCGGCCACCGCGCCGGCGAGCGTGTGAGCGTCAACACGCCGGGCGGTGTGCTGACCTTCGAGGTCCGCGAGATTGCGTAGCCGATGGCGGTCAGCATGAGTTCAGACACCCTGGCAGCCGAAGAACTCACGAAGCTGCAGCGCATCCGGCTGGAGAAACTGGAACGCATCCGCGAGCAGGGCGTCGATCCCTATCCGCCACGTGCAGCGCGGACCCACACGGCGGCCGAGGCGGTTGAGCTGTTCCAGGCAGCCGAAGCCGGCGACGCTCTGGATACGCTGCCCGATGCGTTGAGCCTGGCAGGCCGGCTCGTCAGCCTGCGGATCATGGGGCGGGCCAGCTTCGCCCACATTCAGGACGGCTCGGGCCGCATCCAGATCATGATGAAGCAGGACGCCCTGGGCGAGGAGGCGTACCGGTTCTTCAAGGAGTTCTTCGACCTGGGTGATTTCATCGGCGTGACGGGCCGGCTGTTTCGCACGCGCACCGGCGAGATCACCCTGGAAGTCCACGAGTGCCAACTGCTGTCCAAGAGCCTGCACCCCCTGCCGGAGAAATGGCACGGCCTGAAAGACACCGAGTTGCGCTATCGCCAGCGGTATCTGGACCTGATCACCAACGAGCAGACGCGCCACATCTTCCAGTTGCGGAGCCGCATCGTCACAGCCATGCGCCAATACCTGGATGAGCAGGGGTTCATGGAGGTCGAAACGCCGGCCTTGCAACCCCTCTACGGGGGCGCAGCAGCACGCCCATTCACCACCCACTACCACGCTCTGGATCAGGAGGTCTACCTGCGCATCTCCGACGAGCTCTACCTGAAGCGGCTGATTATCGGCGGGATCGACAAGGTCTACGAAATCTGCAAGGACTTTCGGAACGAGGGCTTGTCCACGCGGCACAACCCCGAATTCACGATGATGGAGTGCTACTGGGCCTACGCCGATTACAACGACGTCATGCGGTTGGTCGAGAACATGATCGCTGCCATCGCTCGTCAGGCTCTGGGCACAGAAGAGATTACGCACCAAGGCAAAAAGGTGGCGCTCACACCGCCGTGGGGGCGAGTGACCATGCGTGACGCCATCCAGGAGATCACCGCCATCGACATCGAGGCCTACCCCACCCTGGCCGAGCTTCAGGCGGCGATAAAGGCTCGCAAACTGGCGGTGGATGCCCAGCCAACGTGGGCCAAGCTGGTGGATGAGCTGTTCAGCGAGTACGTGGAGCCGACGTTGATCCAGCCGACGTTCATCATCGATTATCCGGTGGAGCTGAGCCCGCTGGCCAAGCGCAAGCCAGATGCGCCGCACCTGGTGGAGCGGTTCGAGGCGTTTGCCGGCGGCCTGGAGCTGGGCAACGCCTTCACGGAGCTGAACGATCCGCTGGATCAGCGCGCCCGCTTCGAGGCGATGCGCGAGCAGTTCGCCGCCGGCGACGAGGAGGCCCACCCACTGGACGAGGATTTCCTGACGGCGATGATGTATGCCATGCCGCCCACGGGCGGCCTGGGCATCGGCGTGGACCGCCTGGTGATGTTGCTCACGAACCAGTCGTCGATCCGCGAAGTGATTCTGTTCCCCCAACTGAGAACGCGTTAGTACCACACAACCCCCTGACCTCCCTGCGGCATGCTCAAGGAAGGCACAGTCGAGCAACCTCCTGGGACGTTCCTCCAGTTTTCTCCCCGCGAGCTATTGATTTCCGGGACGTTTTCATGTATGCTATCGGTGAATCTGAACCCGTACGATAGTCCTCGTTTTCATCGGGTTTGACAAGTGTCTTACACGGAGCGTATTTCCGCGTACAACTCAAGAATCGGTGCCTTACACGGAACTACGTCCATCTAAGGCCACAACGCCCAATGATATAGCCGCGTGGGAATTGCGGATTGAGGAATATCGGGTTTTCTATTCACTACCGGACACTTTTTGAGCGAGCGACTTGCGAGCCTGTCAAGAGGCGAATTCTCGTTATCGAAACCAGCAAAAGTCATCCTGAGCCTGTCGAAGGATGGCTTTTGCGGCACTGTAGCACCGAGACCCGCTCACAATCACCCTTCGACAGGCTCAGGATGATTGCTCGCTAGACACGAATCGAAAAGTGTCCGGTAGAGAATCGAAGCTATCGTAGATGGGCAGAGTCAAACTGACCCGACCTTCAAGACCACTC
>JBHHTZ010000070.1:0-10891 GCA_046753605.1 Anaerolineae bacterium | reverse complement strand
GCGACCCAGGGCTTATGAGTCCCTTGCTCTGCCATCTGAGCTACGTCGCCGAGAAAACCCTGCTTGCCAGCCTAAGTATACAGCAACTGGACTCAAAGTGCAACCTCTGATCCAGTTGCTGCGAAGACTTGACACAGATAGCGGGGACGGGACTCGAACCCGCGACCTCCAGGTTATGAGCCTGGCGAGCTGCCTCTGCTCCACCCCGCATCGACTATCTGCCGTCGTCTGGCACTTTAGCAGGCAGTTCATACTCCCGATTCTGTGTACTCCGCCATCTGTCTCAGGAATGAGTTCCTGGCGGCTCCTGGCTTGTGGGGTGTTACCCGACCTCGCCGTCACCGCTGCGACGGGAATGAGCTATCCACCAAAGTGGAGGGAGCCCATCCCACCCGCCTCGCTGCCGTGGTTGCTCTCGCCTGCGTGCGCCGGTTGCCCGATCGCACCCTCGCCTTCCCGGCGAGCTTTCACCCTTATCCCCGCCGCCAGCGGCCGAACCCGGCATCAGATGCCAGGCCGAAGCGCCGGCTATGGAGACAGGTCTTCTCTCTGTTGCGGCTGTTGTCACAGACCGTCGCCGGCCTGCGCCCTCACTTACGGTTTCGTGAGGCCCACATGTCGCCGGTCATGAAAACCGGCTGTGGCAGTCGGGAAGTTCCTCTGACAGCCGGCCGGCCTCCAATCGTGACCGGTCATGTGTGCACCACATCGGTGGTACACCGACCAGTCTGGAAGCCACCCGACTACCAGCAGCGGATCCCTGCCTGCGATCTGGGTTTTTCAGGTGCGGTACTTCTGCATGGATGTGGGAGTGCGGAAGGAGAGATTTGAACTCTCAAGGGCCAATAAGCCCACTAGGCCCTCAACCTAGCGCGTCTGCCAATTCCGCCACTTCCGCGCGCGAACATATCTGCCTGTGACCAGGTACCCCCGGAGGGACTCGAACCCCCAGCCTTCTGATTCGAAGTCAGACGCTCTGTCCAGTTGAGCTACGGGGGCGTATGGCCTCCCCGGCAGGATTCGAACCTGCGACCTTTGGGTCCGCAACCCAACGCTCTTTCCACTGAGCTACGGGGAGGTCTTGCCCAAGTCCGCCTTCCTGGTAAGGCACGAGCGCGGTTGAGCCAACATACTCACATCATCAATTGGCAAGGAACAAAAAAACGTGAAA
Source organism: Anaerolineae bacterium (assembly GCA_046753605.1). Taxonomy (GTDB): domain Bacteria; phylum Chloroflexota; class Anaerolineae; order Epilineales; family JAANWY01; genus JBHHTZ01. The sequence continues at coordinate 9,720 of JBHHTZ010000070.1, read as the reverse complement.
CCAGTCGGTCTCACGCCTCTGAAGGACTTTCAGCACACCTGGAAATCAGTCTGCCATTACTCCTCTGTGGCGTGAGAGTCGCGGGTAGAGCTGCGTCGCAGCAGATCCAGCCACGCAGCATGACCCGGCATGGCCCACTGCGAGTTACTATCGGTACGCTGATTCTTCAAACGGCGCGTCTCCACTGCTTTACCTGGGTTCCTGATTTCACAACGGGAACAGGTCTAATTGTCCGACCGTGTTGTATTATACCACATGCCGGCCACACCGTCAAGTTCGTCCGCGAAACGTGAAGACCTCCTAGAAGCGGTCTACTCTGCACCATTGTGAGGCCTGCGGGCGCGGAAGTTGATCCCCAGAGCACCATAAGCGGCGGCACTCGACTGCTGCGGCGCGCTGCTAAAGACATCTGCCCGCCAGGTGATCTCGAAATCCACAAATCCGGCCGCCACGACCGTGGCTTCCAACTCTGCTTCCAGCAGAGCACCGGCAATTCAACCTGTCCAGAGGTCGATGTTGCGTTTGGCACTTTCGGGCACCGCCTTCTGCACCAGTATATCACCGATCTGCAAACGGCCAGTGGGCTTGAGCACACGGGCGAACTCCTTGAGGGCGGCCGACTTATCGGGCATCAAATTCAGCGCACCATTGGATATGACCACATCCGCCCAACCGTCAGGCACAGGTAGGGCTTCGGCCAGGCCCTGGCGGAACTCGGCGTTCGCGAGGTCAGTCTCCCGGACACTGTGGCGGGCCTTGGACAGCATCTCAGAGGTCATGTCCACACCCATGACGCGACCACCAGGGCCGACCATTCTCCCGGCGATGAGGCTGTCCATGCCAGCGCCGCAGCCGACATCTACTACGCGCTCCCCAGGACGTAATTCTCCCAAGCTGAATGGGTTGCCGGTGCCGGCGAAGGACTCGATAACACCTTCGGGGAGGCCGGCCAACCACTCGTTCCGATAGCCCAACATCTGGGCCAGCGGGCGGCCAGTGTGGAAGTGAAAGCCTTGATCGGGGGTCAGTGCCACTGCTTCGTACTCCTCGCGAATAGCGGCGCGCAGGTCTTCCAGGTCCAAGCTCAGGTCTTCTATAGCCACGCTCGTCATTGATCTCCCCTTTCTGCCCCCCTGGGGGTGGCCGAGCAGCCACGTTTGTTCTTCATTAGATGGACAGGATAGCTGGATTCTTACGGGTCCAACCTGTGCGATGGGCATGGACCACGACAAGCGCTGTAAGGAGCAAAGCTTCGCCCCTACATCAGCGTCTCAAACTCAGTCTGATGGATATGTCGCCGACGTGTAGGATGTGCCTGCTTTGTCGCTCACGCTTGCCTCCCACTCAATCTCCGCGTACAATTAGCTCCAATTTGGTCATTTTGAGGAGCGAGCACGCCGTAACCTGTCCTGAGCCTGGCGAAGGGTGCGAACGGGTCACAAGATACGGCACGTGGGCGTGCCTTACTCCTCAGCATATTGTGGTATCAGCAAAAGGCCAAAGTCGAGGTCAAGGTACTTACCGAAAATGAGAGGAAATAGGGTGCAACGCCTGCTGCACACGTTTGTGTTCGGGTTTCTCCTCCTGCTCGTAACTGCCTGCAGCCGGCCAACCTATCCCCCTGTGCGTCTCAACGTGGAAGCAGGGGGCGCTGTGGTTGCCGCCGAGCGAGCACCTGGCCGGCTGCCCCTGCGGGTAGCGATAGCCGCCGTCATTTCCCCCAAGGCCACTTTCGACACCTACAGCCCGTTGCTGGACTACCTGGCCAAGCGGCTGGATCGCCCGGTGGAGTTGCTGCAACGCCCCACCTATGCTGAGATCAACGAGCTTCTGCGCACTGGCCAGGCAGACATCGGGTTTATCTGCGGTGGAGCTTATGTCGAGGGAGAGCGGGAAGGATACATGGAACTGCTGGCCGTTCCCGAGATCGGCGGTACCGCTACCTATCGGGCGCTCATCATCGTGCCGGCCGACAGCCCCTACCAGAGCTTCGACGATCTGCGTGGCCGGCGACTGGCTTTTACCGACCCCCTATCCAATTCGGGCCGGCTTTATGTCCAGTACCGACTGGCTCAAATGGGTGAGACGCCCGACTCCTTCTTCAAGGAGACCATCTACACCTACAGCCACGACAACAGCATCCGTGCGGTGGCCCAGGGTATTGTGGATGCTGCCACGGTGGACTCGCTGGTATTCGATGCCCTGGTGCGAACCGAGCCCGACTTCGGTCAGCGGCTGCGGGTTGTCGAACGCTCGCAACCTTTCGGCATTCCGCCGGTAGTCGTTCATCCGGACCTGGACCCGGCGCTGAAATCTGCCGTGCGTCAGGCGCTGGTGGGGATGCACGACGATCTTCAGGGCCGCAAGACCCTGGCCGCGCTGCACGTAGACCGATTCGTACTGCCTGACCCGACGGCCTACGAAGAGATTCGCAAGATGGCAGCGCAAGCCAGAGGATGGCGATGACAATGAACACACAGTTCGCGCGACGCAATATCTGAGGAGAGGCGTGTGATCACTGCCAAATCTCGCTGGCGGCGTCTGTGGCACTATGTGACCGGCATCTCCATCCACTACAAGCTGCTGGGCATGGTCCTGGCCGTCATCCTCCTACTCGGTCTGGCCATCACAGCACAGGTGCAGGCCCAACTGGCCCACGACCTGCGTCAGAGTCTGGAGGAGCGAGGCGTAGCCCTGGCACGCGACATGGCTGACGACGCCACGGACCTCATCCTGACCCAGAACATTTTCGGCCTCAACCAGGAACTGCGCGCCACGCTTGAGACCAATCCCGACGTACGCTACGTGTACATCGTCAATGCCCAAGGGCAGGTACAGGCCCACTCCTTCCCCAACCGTGTTCCCCCGGACCTGCTCCCGGTCAACTCTCTTGCTCTGGATGAACCCTGGCGCGTACAGATTCTGGACAGTGATGAGGGGTTGATCACCGACGTTGCTGCCCCCATCTTCGAGGGGAAGCTGGGGACTGTGCGCCTGGGACTCTCTCACCACCGACTGGAGGCGGCCGTGGCCGGCGCGACTCGCCGGCTTCTCCTGACCACGGCGGTCGCTCTGCTGCTCGGTGGGGTCACGGTGCTGTTCCTCACCCGCGTCATGACAGCCCCTATCTTCGACCTGGTAAGCGCTGCCCGGGCTGTGGGTCGAGGCAACCTGAACGTTCGGCCCCAGGTGCGCATGACCGACGAAGTTGGTGAGCTAACGGACGCCTTCAACACCATGACCGAGGACCTGGCCCGATTCCGGGACGAGCTGCTACGCCAAAACCGCGAACTGGCGGCCCTGAACACGGTGGCGCGTTCCATCTCTGGTGCTCGTTCCCTGAACGAGGTACTGGATGCAGCTCTGCAAAGCGCTCTGGCGGCTCTTGGATGTCCTGCTGGCTGGGTGGTGTTGAACTCCAACGAGAACCCGGCGCCGGCCATCGTGGCCCACCAGGGTCTATCGGATCGCTTCCTGGAGCGCGAGACCGCCCCAGAAGTGGGACCCTGTCGCTGTCTGGATATACTGCACACCGTCGAGGGCTGGCAACAGCCTGTGCTGCGCGCTGAGTGCCCCCGCTTGCGGCGCGCGATGGAGGAGAGCAGACCCGAATCGCGGTTCGACCAGCATCTCAGCGTGCCTCTGGTCTCCCACGATCGGCCCCTGGGCGTGCTCAATCTGGCAATACCGGAGAACCGGCCGCTCACACCGGAGCAGGTGGAACTGGCCGGCGCCATTGGCCGGCAGGTGGGCGTCGCCGTGGACGCCGAGATCCAGCGCCGGCGGCTGATGGCAGAATTGGAGCAGCGCGAGGCGCTGCGCGGCCAACTGCTGGAGCGCGTGCTGGCCGCCCAAGAGGAGGAGCGCCATCGCATCGCCCGCGAACTCCACGACGAGGCCGGCCAGGCCCTCACATCCATGATGGTCGGCCTGCGGCTGTTGGAGAAGGAAGTCGAGCGGCCGGAGATGCTGGTCGCGCGACTGACAGACCTGAAACGCATGACCGATGGCGTGTTGGAGGATCTGCACCGATTGGCCATGGACCTGCGCCCCGCCAGCCTAGATCACCTGGGACTGGTGGCAGCGCTTCGCCAGTACGCTGAGCTATACAGTCGCCAGCACGGCCTGGTGGTGCAGTTCGAGACTGTTGGCCTGGACAGCGGGCGACTGCCGGCAGAAGTGGAGATCGCCCTCTACCGCATTGTCCAGGAGGCGTTGACCAACGTCGTCCGCCACGCCCGCGCCACCCGCGCCGATGTGCTTCTGGAACGGCGCGGCGATCGCCTGGTTGCCATCGTGGAGGACGATGGCGCCGGCTTTGACCCTGAGACAGCCGTGCAAAACGGTCGTCTCGGCCTCTTTGGCATGCGAGAACGGGCCGAGATGTTAGGCGGCGCCCTGGCCATAGAAAGCGCGCCCGGTGCTGGGACCACCGTATTCGTGGAGCTACCCTATGCCCATCCGCATCCTGATCGCTGATGACCACGGCGTGCTGCGGGCCGGCCTGCGGGCCCTGCTGAACGCCGAACCCGACGTTGAGGTCGTGGGCGAAGCAGCCGATGGACACGAGGTCTTGCGCCTGGCGCGGGCGCTAAACCCGGATGTTGTGCTGCTGGACATCAGTATGCCTGGTCCGGGCGGAATCGAGGTCACTCGACAGGTGAAGCAGGCGCTCCCTGACACGCGCGTGCTCATCCTCACAGTTCATGAGGATGAAAGCCTGCTCCGAGAAGCGATTCAGGCCGGCGCCGCCGGCTACATCATCAAGCGCGCCGTCGAATCGGAGCTCATCAATGCCATTCACGCCGTCTGGCGCGGCGATGTGTACATTCATCCGGCGATGACCCGCGCTCTGCTGCAGGATGTTGCCCCGCCTCACGCCACTGACGAAACTCTCGTGGAGCCCCTGACTCGCCGCGAGACCGAGGTTCTGCAACTCATCGCCCAGGGCTATACCAACCGCCAGGTCGCCGAGACTCTCACCATCAGCGTGCGCACGGTGGAGACCCACCGCGCTAACCTGATGGACAAGTTGGGCCTGCGCAGCCGGGTGGAGTTGGTGCGATACGCCAGGGAGCACAACCTGTTGGAGTAAGCCCCAACATGACATTGCCGTGCTAGTTGCGGCCCAGACCAGGTTCCGGCGCGCCCACCAGCGCTACCCGATTGCCAAACACGATCTCACCCCGCTCCATGTCGTGATGTGCCTGGCCGATTTCCTCGAAGTGATATACCTTGCCGAGACAGGGGTCGATTTTCCCCTCCAACACCAACTGATTGTAGGCTGCCGCCTGCTCGTCGTTCGTGCCGTGGGAACCCTGGAGACGCTTCTGGCGCACCCAATGGTACCGCAGGTCCACAACCGCCGCGTAGCCGGTCGTCCCCGCGCAGATGACGACCATGCCGCCGGCCTCGCACACGAAGATGCTGGTCGGGATCGTGGCTTCACCCGGATGCTCGAAAACGATGTTGGGACTGCGTCGCTCGCCAAGCACGTCCCAGATTGCCTTGCCAAAGGCTCTACAGCCGGCCAGCCACTCTTTCTGGCCGGCCACATCCGTCCAGTGGGGCGGAATGCCCCAGTGGGAGAACTCGCGCCGATTGATGTAACCCGTCGCGCCCAACCCCTTGCAGTATTCACCACGCTCATCATCCGATACGACTGCTACAGCGCGCGCCCCGTGTACTGTGGCAAGTTGGATGGCCTGGCTGCCGAGACCACCCGATCCACCCCAGACCAGCACCACGTCCCCTTCCTTCACAACGTTGCCTTGCCACCCGCACAACATCCGGTAGGCGGTAGTGCCTACCAGGGTCGGCGCGGCCGCTTCCTCCCAACTCAGGTGAGATGCCTTGGGCAACACCTGGTGAGCTTGCGCCACGCAGAACTGACCAAAGGAGCCGAAGTTCGTGTCGTACCCCCAGATTCTTGCCGATGGCGCGATCATGGGGTCCTTGCCGGCCTTTATCCAGGGGTCATCCAGGTCCCAGTAGCCGTGGTGGACAACCACCTCGTCGCCGACGGCCACGTCATCAACCGCATCACCGATAGCATACACAATACCCGAGACATCGCTGCCGCCGATGTGGAAATCGTACGGCTCGCCCCGCTTCTGGCGCACGCGGATCACATCAACCGGCGAGCCGCGGGCGGCCCAGACGTTGTTGTAGTTAATGCCGGCGGCCATGACGCCGATCAACACCTCGTGGGGTTTCAGTTCAGGGACATCAATCTCCTCCACCTGAAACGCCGTGCGCGGATCACCGAAACGATCCTGGCGTATCACCTGTGCGAGCATCTTTTTCGGAACCTCGCCGACCGGCGGCAAGGTTCCGATGGGAACCAAGTCAGACATCAATGTTCCTCCCTTTGTAGTTTGCTATGAGCAAGTGATCACGGACCGGCCAGGTAGCACCAGGTTTGAGCACAGCAGAGGCCAGTGTATGGCGTTGCGATCAGACCTCTCGATGGGGATGAGTTGAACCAGTCGGTCGCACAACGTCCACCGCATGTTACCACTGTCCTGCCGAGTTGTCAACCGATGCCGGCCTTGTTGTCACGTCCGAGCCTGGTATAATATGAGTAGGGTGCGTTCAAAACGGGTTGGTAGGGGCGGGTCTTGCACCCGCCCAGGGCGAGCGCAAGGGATCGCCCCTACAACCGGATTTGAAAACACCCATATTGAGTACATGCCGTCAAGGGCGCCATGAAGCGCAGGTGGCCGGATGGCGGGGCGTATCCGTGCAAGCCATCCAGCCACCTGGCCAGTCTCAGCAACAGCATGGGCTGGCAGAGAGGACAAGTGACACACGGGAGAACCTGATGCCAACACAAGATGATGTGGCCCAGTACAGGGCCAATTGGCAAGACGAGATCGACAGCGCGGCACTCTACCGCGTGCTGGCCGAGATAGAACAGCAACCGCAACTGGCGGAGGTCTACCGCCGGCTGGCCGCTGTCGAGGAGAAGCACGCCCAATTCTGGGAGAAGCAGCTCCGCGCTGCCGGCGTCGAGGCGCCACCCCGCCGGCCAAGCTGGCGCTCGCGCGTGCTGGCCTGGCTGGCGCGCCGCTTTGGGCCGCAATTTGTGCTGCCGACAGTGACCTCAATGGAGCAGGCAGACAGCCGAGAGTACCAGGCGCAGGCCGAAACCCGGACTACAGAGCTTCCGGCTGAGGAGCGCTCCCATTCGCGGGTGTTGCAGGCGATGACCAGCATGTCGCGAGGAGGATTGGAGGGCGCCGCAATCGCCCGGCTGGAGGGCCGGCATCGCGCCGTTGGGGGCAATGCACTGCGCGCGGCAGTGTTGGGCGCTAACGACGGCCTGGTCTCAAACCTCAGCCTGGTCATGGGCGTTGCCGGCGCCGACCTCTCTAACCAGGCGATTCTGATCACCGGTCTGGCCGGATTGCTGGCCGGCGCTATTTCCATGGCCCTCGGCGAGTGGCTCTCGGTACAGAGTTCCCGCGAGCTTTACCAGCACCAGATCGAGATCGAAGCGCAAGAGATTGCCGCCGTGCCGGAGGAGGAAGAGGAGGAGCTGGCGCTGATCTACCAGGCGAAAGGTCTTCCAGAGGATCAGGCACGCGCACTGGCGGCCCGCCTGATGGCCGACGAAGCCACTGCGCTGGATACGCTGGCGCGGGAAGAACTCGGAATCGACCCTGAGGAACTAGGGGGGTCCGCGTGGGAGGCCGCCGGCGCGTCATTCCTGCTGTTTGCCATGGGAGCCATTGTGCCGGTGGCCCCCTTTGCCTTCCTGTCGGGCTTGACGGCGGTCGCTGTCAGCCTGGGGGCGAGCGCCCTGGCCCTCTTCGTAATCGGGGCCGCGATAACCCTGATGACCGGCCGCAGTGTGCTCTTCTCTGGCATGCGCCAGGCCCTTTTCGGACTGGCTGCAGCCGCCGTCACGTACTGGATCGGGTGGTTGATGGGGGTGTCGCTGGCCGGCTAGTTTGGCGCTCTCTGTTTTCAGCGATTGGCAGCCCGACCGCATTTGTGGTATAATTCGATTTGATTTCGGGACAAATTTGGGGTATTTCTCGAACGAAAATGGCATTTCTGGACACACTCAGGCAACGGGCCGGACAAGATCAACTTCCTCTGCGGGTCGTCTTGAAAGAGGCCCTCCAGGTTTACACCCTGGCAGCCCTCTATGGCCAGCCGGCCTCGGATCGCATCACCTTCCAGGGTGGCACTTGCCTGCGGCTGGTCTATGGCGGCCCTCGCTACTCCGAGGACGTGGACTTTGTGACGACTCTGAGCAACGCCGATCTGGCCGATCTGTTTGAGCCGGTCCACCGCGAGGTTGCGCGTCTGTCGCCGCTGCTCGGTAATGAGATCACCATGCGCGTGCAAAAAGCATCGCCAGAGATCGTGCGCTGGAAGGTTTACTATCAGGCAACCCGCCAGCAGGATTCCACGTCCATCAGTCTGGAATTTGCACCCTACCCGGCCTACACGGACCGCGTGGCCGTGCTCACGCCGCCGGCCGGCTTTCCTGCTCTGCCGATGGTAGTTGTTCAGGCCGAAACGCTTGAGGAGATCATGGCCGATAAGATCGCCGCCGTGGCTGGCCGGCGCTATGTCAAGGGGCGTGACATCTTCGACCTGTGGTGGCTGGTGCAAAAAGGCATCGGCGTGAATATGGAGCTGGTTCAGAAGAAGTGGTCCGACTACGGCATTCAGCCCGAGCGACTGCACCAGAATCTCCCCGCAATTACGCCGGCCACGGTCCGCCAGGAGATGGAAAACTTCCTCCCCCATCGCTTTCGCGTTCAGTTGCTGCAACAGACGGCACTGGAAGCAGTGGTCGGCGAGGTGAAGGGATTGCTGGAAGCTGTTGTGCCATGAGCACCTACTACACAGCCGACCGCTGGATTGCGCTATTGCAAGATCTGGCCCATCAGGGGCAGGATTTTCTTACTCTGCCGGCGTTGCAACGTCTCACCGGGCTGGGGCACGCGGCCACCCGCAAGGCTGTGCACCGGCTTGGGAAGAAAGGTTATCTGACCCGTGTAGGGCGGCAGTTATACGCCAACCGCTTCGGCGATCCCCGTCTGGAAGAGCTGGCGATGATCCTGGGTGCACCGTGCTACATTTCGTTCGAAAGCGCTCTGGAGCGGTACGGAGTTCTCTCCCAGATGCCTCTGGTGCTAACCTGCGCGTCTACGTCTCGATCAGAGCGTCGCGAGACCCCATTGGGTGAAATCCTGTTCCACCGCTTGCACCCAGGGCTATTCTTTGGCTACCGGGTAGAAGAAGGAATTCTATGGGCTGAGCCGGAGAAGGCGCTGTTGGACTGGCTATACATTCAGCACCGGGGGGCCGGCGCCTCCCTGCACCTGGACGAATTGTATTGGGAACCGTTGGACATGGAACGTCTCCAGAATTGGGCCGGCCAATATCCCAGCTCTGTATTGAGGGCTGTCGAGAAAAAGCACCCTCTCAATGTGATGGATAAGTGACGCACTCGCGTGGGTCTCACTGTCTCGCCTGCCCCGCGTGACAGTGTCAGGGCATTCCCCTACAACGGCTCTGTAGAAACTACGGAGCCGTGAGTTTTCCTCCTCCGTAGTCCCCAACCACTCATCTCACCTCCAAAATCCGTGTCTTCTACTCTTCACAACCGCCGGCCCACCGTTTATACTACTCTAAAAACACCCCGATGTTGGGCGAGGTCTCCCGACCGATGCCCTATGCGGGCGGTCAGGAGACCTT
>JBHHTZ010000069.1:0-11058 GCA_046753605.1 Anaerolineae bacterium | reverse complement strand
AGGCCAACCGAAACCTAAGGGGGTCTGTTCAATTCTTGCTGCCGATCCTGGCACAACAGAGGTTCTAACCCCGACGAGCACGTCGTAGACGACAACTTTCGGCGAAATGGCGAAGGCCGGCGATCTTCTTCGCCGGCCTTACTGTTTGACCCCCTACTGCTGGCTAAAAGATCGCCAGGGCCAGTTTTGAGCGATACTCCTGCGCCAGCCGGCTATCTTCGCCCAAGATGTTGAAAATCGACAGCATGGCCCGGCGCGCAGCATCATCGCGGAACACGCGATCCTGCTTCACAATGACCAACAAGTGTCGCAGCGCGTCCTCGTAGTGGCCCTCGGCTGCAAGCGCCATGGCAACACCGTAACGCGCTGCCACATTGTCGGGGTTGCTCGCCAGCGCCTGCCGGCAGTCGGTGAGTCCGCCGCAAGCCTCCGCCTCACGTCGAAACTCGATCTGGGCCAGGAGCTTTTCCGCTTCCTTCCGCGCGGATTCATGCAGTGGGACCCGGTTCAAGGTCTCCGCTGCTTCTTCGAGCCGGCCCTGTCCGAATAGCGTGCGCCCCAGGCCGAGCAGTGCTCGCGCGTGACGGGGTTCGCCGGCGAGAATCTGGCGGTAGAGGGCTTCGGCTTTCTCCAGGCCGCCGGCCTTTTCCGCACCTTCCGCTTCTGCGACTCGTTTGTCTCCCCTCTTGGGCGCCAAACCTTGAATAAACTGCCGGACCATCGGCTCTGGCTGGGCGCCAACAAACTCGTCGGCGACCTTGCCATCGACGAAAGCCTTCACGGCGGGAATGCCCTGGACGCCGTAGCGCATGGCCAGCCCCTGGTTCTGATCCACATCGACCTTGGCCAACAGCCAGTCGCCGTTGGCCTCAGCCGCCAGGCGCTCCAGGATCGGCCCGAGCATCCGGCACGGACCACACCAGGCAGCCCAGAAATCGACCACAACCGGCACTGCCCGCGACCGCTCGATCACGTCGGTTTGAAATGTTTGCTCCGATACCTCAATGACGTTGTTCTTTGTCGCTACGCTCATCAACAACTCCTACTTCCTTTATAGCTCAGCAATCAACCTGTAGAATTGTAGGCAAAATGCCCGATTTTGCAAATGTTGCGGACGACAGGCTTGCGCGGGGAGTGCGTTTTCTGGTATGATTGGCTATGCAGCAGGAGATATGCAGATGACCATTACTCGTCAGTCTGAGGGGGCTGTGGGCCTGACGCCCATCTCGCCGACAGCCCAGCGAATGCCGGAGATAGTGCGCCGGCTGCGGGAAGTTCACCCCGATGCCCGATGTGCGCTGGATCACGCCAACCCGCTTGAGCTTCTGGTGGCGACGATCCTCTCGGCCCAGTGCACCGACGAGCGGGTGAATCAGGTGACGCCGGCCTTGTTCGAGAAGTACCCGACGGCGGCCGCATTCGCTGCGGCTGACCGCGCTGAGCTGGAGGAGGCAGTTCGTCCGACGGGCTTCTTCCGCCAGAAGGCGCGGTACATCCAGGAAGCGTGTGAGATCATTGCTCACGAATACGACGGCGAGGCGCCGGCTGACATGGACTCGTTGCTGGAATTACCGGGCGTCGCCCGCAAGACGGCGAATGTCGTGCTCGGCGTCGCCTTCAAGGTGGCCGACGGCATCGTGGTGGACACCCACGTGAAGCGTCTGGCGCAGCGACTGGGGCTTACCGACGAGACGAATCCGGGCAAGATCGAGCGCGATCTGATGGCGCTGGTTCCCCGGGAAGACTGGATTGATCTCGCCCATCTGTTGATCTTTCATGGCCGGCGGGTCTGTCAGGCACGCAAGCCGGACTGCCCGAATTGCGTCTTGAGTGATGTGTGTCCTTCAGCGTCGCTGTAAGGGCGAGGCAAGGCGGATTGGTGGTGTCGAAGCAAGAGAACCTGCTCTCCGCCTTGCCTCGCCCCTACCTCCGGCGGACAAGAGATTGAGGCAATGATTCCAACCCATCCCGACATCGAACGGATCCTCATCGACGAAGCGACGATCCAGCAGCGAGTCCAGGAACTTGCCACCGAGATCACGGAAGACTATGCCGGCGTGGATTCATTGCTGTTGGTAGGCATCCTGAAGGGTGCTTTCATCTTTCTGGCAGACATTTCGCGTCGCCTGGCGATACCCCGTGCAGTTGATTTTATGGCCCTGAGCGCCTATGGGGCGTCGGCCGCCGCCACGGGAGCGGTCCGCATTATCATGGACCTGCGCCAGCCCATTGAGGGCCGGCACGTGATGATCGTGGAAGACATCGTGGATACGGGACTGACGCTGGATTACCTTTACAAAGCCCTGGAATCCCGTAGGCCGGCCTCGCTTCGCAGTTGTGTGCTGCTGGACAAGACATCACGTCGGGAGGTAGATGTACCTATCGACTACCTGGGCTTCCAGATCCCCGACGTGTGGGTCGTAGGGTATGGCCTGGACTACGCCGATCGGCATCGCACCTTGCCGTACATCGGCGTGCTGCGACCCGAAGTGTACAGCGATTAGCAGTTGGTGGTTGTAGTAACGACTTTAGTCGTTTTGGCAGCCTGAACGACTGAAGTCGTTACTACGACCGGGAAACACTGTCTGAAACTCTATCGCCTGTGAGGTCCACCTCCTCGCGGTGTCCCAGTCCCTTTGTATTGTCGATGAAGTACACCCGGGCGGGTGTGAAGCGGTAGACGCGCGTGGTGGCCAGCGCTTTTGCCAGGGCCGGCGGTGGATTGCGCAAGTCTCCCAAAAAGGGGTACTTGGCTACGTAGAGCCGCATCGGTCGGATTGCCTGGATGATAGTTCCGACCAGTTCAGCACTGCCCTCCATTTGGATGCCCTGAATGGTCCGCCAGTCCCGGTAATCTTCGTGGATGGCAACCGCTACGTCGGGGGTGTGGGCGATGTTCAGCGAATGGCGAGTGTCGGGGTCGGAGAGCCAGTAGAGATCAAACCCATCGTTGGCGTAGAACAGAGCTGCCGCCCACGGTCCGTCCGGCCCTGCAGTAGCCAGAGTCATGACGTTGTGGGTCTTGAGATAGGTTAAGGCTTGCCAGCGCAAATCCTCACTCATGGCTCCTCCCTGCATCAACATGACCGGTCAGCCCCCCGTGGCCTTCTCTCCGCGCGGCAGTTTCCTATGCCTAATCTTCCTCTCCTCTTCTCCTCCTCTCTTACCCGGACTGACCCAGCGCTGGAAGAGGTCCTGGGGCAACTCGATGTCGAACATGTCCAGCGTACGGTTCACCGTCTGGTTGATGATGTCATCCAGCGTCCTGGGCCGGTGGTAGAAGGCCGGCACCGGTGGCAGGACGATGGCCCCCATCTCCGTCACCTGCACCATCAGCCGCAGGTGGCCCAGGTGTAGGGGGGTCTCGCGTGTCACAAGCACCAGCCGGCGGCGGTCCTTCAGCGTCACGTCGGCGGCGCGCAGCAGCAGGTTCGTGCTGAAAGACTGAGCGATGCCGGAGAGGGTTTTCATGGAACAGGGGATTACCACCATGCCGGCGGTCCTGAACGAGCCCGACGAGATCGAAGCCGCAATGTCGTTGAAGCGGTAGACTTCATCAGCCAGCGCCTCAACGCCCTTCACCTGGAGGTCTGTCTCCAGTGCGATGGTTTGCCTGGCAGCCGAGCTCATCACAAGATGAGTTTCTACCTCTGGTACCTCGCGCAACACCTCCAGCAGCCGAATCCCATGGATCACCCCACTGGCGCCAGAGATGCCCACGATGAGTCTCATGCTCCGCCTCTCCTCCGGAAATCTTCGACGATATGGCTGACAACCTGGAACGACCACTGGTCGAGTTCTGTTCCGCCAACCGGCGCCGGCTGATCAGGCAACTCGTCGGGTCCGAAGAAAGCCACCGCGCCGGCGTCATCGCCAGGTCGAGGCTCCCCACCCGTGATCCGGCCTCGATAGACAATGAACACAATGCCGGTAGCCGGCCTCGAATACACGTCCAACAGACCGTCGATCACCAGGTCCAGGTTCGTCTCCTCTTTCACCTCGCGCACCGCAGCATCCTCTACCGTCTCATCGTACTCGACGTACCCGCCCGGCGGAGCCCAGTAGCCTTTCAGGGGATCGATGAGGCGTCGCACGTGCAGCAGCTTGCCGTCCAGGGTAGCGCCTACCAGGACGACAGGCGCGGGGTTGCGATACGCCACGAAGCCGCAGGCCGAACAGACTGGGCGGTCACGCCCGGCGGCAAAGCCGACGGTGAGTATGGAGCCGCATTCTGGACAGTAGTGCATAGCACTGGTTCGTAGGAACTCAGAGGAACTCAGAGGAACTCGTAGGAACTCGGGGGAGCTTTATTGAGTTCCCCCAAGTTCCGCCAAGTTCCCCTGAGTTTCCCCGAGTTCCCCATGCTTCAACCGACCGGCCACGAAACACAACTCGCGCCCGCCTGTCGTCCATCCGCTCCACCGTGAAACTCTCGCAGAAGTCCGGTTCACCCGGATCCGCTCCGAAAACCTGGCGGAGGAAGGCCCGCATGGGGGCTGAGTGGCTGGCGCAGATGATGCGCCGGCGGGTCGCCGGCGGCTGCGGCGGCTCACTCAGCAACTCGCGGATCGCCGCTGTTACACGCTCCGCCACCTCGTTTGGGTCTTCAGCGTGGGGGCTGGGGTGAGTCAACCAGTAGCCGATGGGATCGTCTGAATCCCAGAAATCGCGGTGGAACGCCAGCCGGCCTGCATTCTCCGGGGAGGGCTCGGCCAGGTAGGCTGCACGAACGAGGTCAAGCTGGATTCGCATGGCTTCCTGCATGCGCCCTTGCACAATGAGCCCCAGGTTTCTGATTCCAGCCAGGCTGTCGGGGGGCGCGATTTGAGGCTCGGCTCGGCCGGAGGCTTTCAGGCTATCTCTCAGGCCATGGTAGATTCCCCAGGCCGTCTCGCGGGCACGCCGGGCCGGCCCGTGAAAGAAAGATATCAGTTCACCATCCTCGATGCGCGCTGCCAACTCATGGCCTGCCAAATAGACTGCCTTCTGGCCTTCCGCCGTCAGCGGCACGTCGGTGTCGTGGGAGGGGATGTGGCCGTGGCGGACAACGTGGATGATCAAGCTGCTGCTGTTCATCCACCTCGCTCCAGTCGGCCCAGCAGGAAGTTGATCACATAGTCCTGCGGTTTCTCTTGAGGTGGCAGAATCGGCGCTGGCTCTTTCTGGCTCCAAACCGTCTCTGGTCGGCTCTGCAGGATGACGACGCTCTCCGGGAACGGCAGGTCTTTGTCTACGGCCCACTCGATGTCCTGGGGCCGGCCATAGTGCTTCTCGATGCGCTTACCCAGCCGGCCCAACTCGACGATCTCCTCGTCGAATAGACAGGGTTGCGTCTGACGCTCCGGCGGGACGGCCACCAGGGCAACTTCCCGCAAGTGAGGGTTAGGGATACACTCCACCATCTTGGGGGAGATGGTCCGTTCGACAATGTCTAGCGTGACTTTGTCCAGCCAGTATTCGTCCGGCGTGACCTCGCCGGCCACGACACTCTCACCCAGACCCCAACTGGCGTTGATGGCGATCTTGGTGCGATCTCCTGAGAGGGGATTCAGCGTGAACATCACGCCGGCTGACCGCGCGTTCGCCATTTTCTGAACTCCGATGCTGATCAGGACCTTGTTGTGCGGGAAACCCATCTGCATGCGGTAGGTGATGGCCCGGGGTGTGAACAGGCTGGACCAGCACACGAGCGCCCGAATCAGCACATGTCCCGCCCCCTGCACCCACAGATACGTGTCCTGCTGGCCGGCGAAACTGGCCCCGGGCAGGTCTTCGGCGGTGGCACTGGAGCGAACAGCGACCGGTAGATCCTCCGCCCCGACCCGTTGAGCCAGCTCGACATATCCCTCTCGGACCGCCTGGGAAATCTCGTCTGGCACCGAGGCTGAGCTCATCAGTTGCCGAATGTTCCGGCCGGCGGCCTCCACCGCAGGCATGTCATCCGGGTGGAGGGGAGCCAGGAGTCGCAAGATTTCGTCCCAGATACCGCTTTGATTCAGGAACGTCTCGTACGCCTCGGTCGTGATGGCAAAGCCTGGCGGGACTCGAATGCCGGCCTGGCTGAGCTCACCCAGGCTGGCGTTCTTACCGCCGACCAGAGTCAGACAACTTTGGTCCACTTCGTCGAACCACAGGATGAATGGTGACTCACTCACGTATTCGCTCCTCTTGGTCAGGTAATCGAGCGGTCGGGTCGGGTAGAACCTGTACAACAAACTCGCTTCGCAGCGAGCAATGATGAACCTTGAGAAAACAATCCGGTAACAGCGCGTTGCCTCTCAGCCGGCACCCCCCCCATATGTCATTCCGAACGGAGCGCCAGCGGAGTGAGGAATCCCTGCTACCTTGCAAGAAAGAACAGGACTCGTTGGTAGGTGAATCACCACCCTCGAAGAGAAGATTGGCCTCTTCCCCAGCGAAATCCGCCTTTTTATGTACGGTCTCAGGGATTCCTCACACCGCTAACGCTCCGTTCGGAATGACATATGGGGGGGGCGTTACCGGTTTGTTTTCTCAAAGTTCTTCATTCGTCGGCCAAATGGCTGCCCGACCACAAAACCGCCCGACTACTACAGGCCGGCTGTCACTCCAAAATCGTGACCACCCCGTTTGTTCCATCGACGCGGAGCCGCTGACCGGTCTGGAGCAGTTTGGTGGCGAAACCGGTGCCAACCACAGCCGGCAGCCCGTACTCGCGGCAGACGATGGCTGCGTGAGACATCATGCCGCCAACGTCGGTTACTGTGGCCTGGATGCGCGTGAAGATGGGCGCCCAGCTCGGCGTGGTGATGGGGCACACCAGAATCTCACCAGGCTCTACCTGGCTGAGCTCCCCAACACTCTTGATAACCCGCGCTGTACCTTCTACAACACCGGGCGAACCGGCAAAGCCCGTCAATTCCTGAACCTCGCCGGGTTCCGGTTTGGGCTTGAGCCAGTCTCCAACGACGTCGGTGGTGATGCCCCACAGCATGATAGTGAAGGGCTCGGTCACGACCTCAGGCGGCGGGCCCAGGGCCGGCGGCGGGGTCCATTCGTACATCTTCTGGATCATCGCCTTACGCCGTTCGATCTCCGGGGGCCAGTACTTCGGGCCGCGTGCCGGCGTGCCGACCGCCCACGAAGTCACAAGGTCATACAAGACTTCGTGGATTTCGAACCGGTGGAGATAGAAAATGTCGTCCACTTCTTCGAAGAAGCCATTCTTGACGAAGAGTCGTCCGAAGTCCCGCACCTTGTTCCACATGATGGTGTGATGCCAGTGCTCGACGTAGAAGTTGTGATCCTCGATGTAGGGGAAAACGGTGCGCGCCAGTTGGAGGAGATCCTGAAAGGCTTTCCGGTTTTCCTCACCGTCCAGCACGCCCAGGTACTCCTCGGCCAGCCTGTCCCGCTCCTGACGGATCGCTTCCAGAGGCCGGTCGATATTCTCTCCACGCTCCAGCTTCTCGATGTAGCCCTGCAAGGACACGAAGGGCAATGTCATGTCATCGATCCAACTGGGATGGTGGTGGTAGAAGCCCGGGCCGGTGGAGAAGTAGAACCACGGATTCTTGACTGACTCCAGCGCAGCGATCCACTGCCGGCCCGCATCGGTCTGCTCCAGCTCTGCCAGGGTCTCGTCGGGGGTTCGGCTGTCCTCCTTGAATGCGCCGGCCACACCCAACTCTATGGCCTTGCGGGCCAGGCTCTTGAGCTCCGTGTCAGGCCGGAACAGAATCACGTCGATACCCGATACCATCTTGGCGACGGTCTGGTCAGCGATGTCGGGGAATGCCTTCTTGCAGAAGTCGAAGTAGGTGAGGTAGGCAGCGTAGCCCAGATTCAGGAACTCGAAGTGGTGCTGCCAGATCTTGTAGCAGTTCTCGATGATCCGATCCCACGCTTCCAGGAGGTAGTAGCCGCTGGTGATGCCGTGGCCCTCTGTCACCACCGACTCGTCCTCGTACTCCGGCAAGTCCGGCACTTCCAGGGCTTCCAACTCGCGGATCACCCCTTCCGCCTTGACCTTCCATTTGTCGAACAGGTCATTCCAGTTTTGGTAGTAGTAGCCGGCACGCTGCATGAAGTAGTCAACGCGCTGCTCCACCACCTCGGGGTCCATGATGGCGTTAGCGCTGATGTACAGGTAGCCATTCAACACCCGCTGGTCGATGCCCAGAGCTGGCGGGACTATGAATACGCGCGAGTTGTACTGGCCCAGAGCCACCCACCAGCTCTCGGAGGTGATGGTGTCGAAGGGATAGAGAGGCTCCGGGTGATGCATGCCGTCCTGGAACCAGAACTTGCTTTCTTCAAACTCTCGCCGTTCATCGCTGAAGAGGTAGTAGTAGGGATAAAGCTGCTCCCAGCCCTCCAACCCGGGAGGGGTACTGATCTCAAAGGGACTCGGGAATCCGTTGGAGGTCTGATTGGCCATGCTTCCGCTCCTTATTCTGCTAGTCCGTTAACACGCTGCTGGCACGTCAACGGCGGATGATCAGTGCGATCGCATCAAAGTCGGCTCGCTTTTGACTGTAAACTTACGGAATCACCACCTCCTCCTCGAAACGTGAAGCGTGAGGGTTCCCACACGAACCGGTCATCACGTTTCACGCGGCGTCCTGAGCCTGTCGAAGGGTTTTACGTCATACGAATCCAGCCAGCCAGGAATGTGGGTCACGTCGGGCAGGATCACATCCGGTTGATCTTCTTTGGGCAACCGTTCCACATCCTCGCGACGTGTGGAGCCGGTGAGGACTAGGATGGTGTGCAGGCCGGCCACCTTGCCCATCCCGATGTCCTGGTCGAGCTGGTCGCCGGCCACTGCGCCATGAGCACTCTCGATGCCCAAGATTTTCATGGCCATCTCGCCGGCCCAGCGCGAGGGTTTGCCCATGACCACCGGCTCGACGTTTGTCGCCCAGGCCACGGCCTGAACCATAGGCCCGGAGGCCGGCTTGAACCCGCCGGCCACCGGCACGCGCCGGTCCATGTTGGTAGCGATAAACGCCGCCCCGCGCCAGATGGCCTGACACGCCAGGTTCAGCGTTTCCTGGTCGAAGCCGGGGTCGCGCCCCATCACCACTACTTCGGCTTCCTCCGGTCGCTCCACCAAGCCAACGTCGCGCTCCTGCAGGGCCGCAAACAGCCCCGCCCCGCCGATGGGCAGGATGCGCCGGTCGGGATAGCGTTCACGGACAAACTCGGCCGCGATGACGGCGGAGGTCAGGATTTCGTCTGGCTCGGCGGCAATCCCCATCGCGTCCAGTCGTTGGACCCATTCCTCCGTCGTCCGCTGGTTGTCGTTGGTGAGGAACGCCAGCCTCAGCCCACGCTGTTTGAGTTCTCGCACCGTCTCCGGTGCGCCGGGTATCGCCTGGCGACCGCGCGCCAGACAGCCGTCGATGTCGAAGATGAGGCCGTGGATTGAGGTGTTCATGTGTTGGTGGGTTCCTGGTGTTTTGCATACTGCGTGTTGCGTACTGCGTAAGACGTTACGCGCGCTGGTCGAGGAATACGAAATACGCAGGACGCAATACTCCCTCTACGCCGGTACCAACTCCTCCAGCCTCTCGGGTAGCTCCGCCGGCTCAGCAAAATATTCATCCCAGTGCTCCTGAATATCCCTGACCAGTTCCTCGTCCAACTCGATTTCCAGGGGCCGCTCATCCTCGTCCCATTCGTAGGGCGTGGTGCAATCCAGGATGACCCGGCTGGTGAGGAAGCGGGAACTGCGCGGCAGCGAGGGGTCCAGCGGCGTGGATCGTCCCCGATGGATGAACTGGGTGCCGAACTCGGGTTGGAACTTGAAGCTGAGAGCATACATGACCTGCTCCATGTTCTCGGGGTCGATGTCGTCGTCTACCAGGATCACCGTTTTTAGACCGTAGTTTCCAGTGTGGGTGGCGAAGGCAGCCAGGCCCACCTGGGTGGAGTGACCGTGGTACATCGGCTTCATGGAGATGATGACCAGCATCCGGCCGGCGGCAGCCGGCGGCCCGTAGACAGCCTTGATGCCGGGAATGCCCATGCGCTGCAAATCGTTCCACAGGGACGCAGTGCGGTTGACAGACATCACCATGTGGGTGTCGGTGACGGGCCGGCCCACCGTCGTCGCCCACAGGATCGGGTCATTGCGGAAAGTGATGGCTTTGACGTTCATGTATTCGTACGGGGAACTCCCTTTGCCCGAGTAGTGGCCGGTGTACTCGCCGAAGGGGCCTTCGGGTAGGTGCTCACCGGGCACAATCTCGCCCTCGACGACGATCTCCGCCGTGGCCGGAACGCGCAGATCGCTGGTCTCCGCCTTCACGACCGGCACCGGTGCGCCCCGCAAAGCGCCGACGATCTCGTACTCGCTCTCCGCCAGGGGGAACATGGTGCTGGAACACAGGAACAGGGTGGGGTCCGTGCCGATGACCAGGGCAGCCGGCATGGGGATGCCTTTCTCCGCATACCCCCGCAGGTCCATCTCGCCATCTTTCGCCTTGATGAAGTAGGTAGTGACCCGCTTCTCATCCACGATCATGCAGCGGTAGGTGCCCATGTTCAGGCGTCCCGTTTCCAGGTTGCGGGTGACAAGACCGCCGGCGGTCCCCAGGTAGCGGCCACCATCCAGTGGATAGAACCACGGGGCGGGGAACATCGTCACATCCACGTCGTCGCCGGTGATGACATTTTCTTTGCAAGGCGCTTCGCTCCGCGACACCTCGATCGGGGGCACCTTCCGATCCTTGATGCGCTCCACCCACAGGCGGGAGAGGTTCATCAGACTGGTCGCCGCCGGCATCTCCAGGGCGTAGGCCAGGCGTTCGCGGGCAGTCAGGGCGCTGGTCAACACCCGGTGCCCGGGATAATCCTTGATATTCTCGAAGAGGAGGGCATAGCCGCCGCCCGGCGTTTCCTCGTTAAGCTTCGCCACGTGAGCCAGCTCCAGGTTCCAATCCACCTGCTTCCGTACCCGCCGAAGCTGACCCTCGGCTTCCAACCAGTCCAGAAACTCGCGCAAGTCATTGTACGGCATCGTCCACTTCTCCTCTAACTATCGAGCCGTCAGCATTCCAGCCATCTGCCATC
>JBHHTZ010000068.1:0-11192 GCA_046753605.1 Anaerolineae bacterium | reverse complement strand
AGTCACCCTGCTCCTTGTACCAAATCTCCACACTGCTGCACTCGTTGCCCGAGTTCTGAATGATCAGCTCCGAGTTCAGGTCGTGATACTCGTTATAGAGCAGGGGGGCGTAGAACATGAAACCGCCGAACACCGGGTCGTGTACCCCTTCCATCGACTCCGAGATGCCGGTGTAGGCGCTGGCAACCTGAATCCCCTCTTCGCTGCCCGGTCCGATGCGGTTGACGGTGACGGCGATAGGCTCGCCCTGGCCGGCAAACTCCCGCTCCCAACCCAGCCAGGCGAAGTGAGACCCCCGGGTCAGAAAGGCCAACTCGCACGCTTCGTCGGCGATGGAGGCCGGCACGGAGTACACAATGCCGCTGCGCGCTGCCGGCGACAGTTGGTTCGTCATCCACGCCCAGGCTGCCCCCGGACTCAGCAGACCGGTGCACACGACCGTCAGCGGGCCGGGCGCTCGGGGTGGGCAGGCGCCGGAGTAGTCGCCCCACAGGAAGCCGATGGCCTTGGACTCGACATAACCCACGTTCTGAACCTGAATCCAGGTTTCCCAGCCGTCGTCGTGATCGATGGCCGGCAACTGAACGCGCGTGTTGACGCCCGCTGGTTGAGGATTCGGGGGAAACGGGAGCGGTGGCGGGGTGGGGTAGAAGCCCCCTGGTGTACCATCCGTGGGAGTGGCCGGGTCAGGTGGCGCGGCGTGGCCGGCTGTGACCGGAATCAACAGGGCCAGGGCAAGCAGGCATCCCAGCAAGAACAGCACCTGTGTGATCCGATTCGCCTTCCGACGGCCAGTCAATATCCGCACAACGCCTCCTTGCAATCAGTAAAGCCTGTTGTACACCGACAATCTGACCCGCCGGCGCACTACGCCGGCGGGTCAGACTGCACCCCAAGAGCGTGTCTGAAAGATGCCCGTAGTAACGACTTCAGTCGTTGATTGCAGGCAACACTTGACAGAAAACGACTAAAGTCGTTACTACGAACGTCCAATCCTGAATTTTCAGACAGGCTCTATGATTCAGACGTCCCAGCCGTCCGGAAGATTACGGTACCGGCGGACTCGGAGGGCCCGGCTCGCCGGGCGTCGTCGGCTGTCCGGGGCACACAGCCGGCGCACGGCTGTCGTAGAAGCTGTACGGCCCGTAGATGGGGAACCCCTCGGAGCCGGCGGCCTCATCGCCTGGAATATCGTTCCCCAGCACCGTGCCCTGACGTTCGATCTTCACCGCTCCCAGACCGACCAGGTTGCGGGGATAGCTCCCGCTGCCGAATATCTCGTGTTGCCAGTACGTGGCGGAGATGACGGCCGAACCCTTGAAGCCGGCGTTCACGTAACCCCAGTCGTTCAGGTTGATGTATTCCACCTGCTTCTCGTTCAGCTTCTCACACACGAAATCCAGCAGGCCGTTCTGGTCGTAGATATAAATGGCGAAGTCGGTGAACCCGGGTTGCGGGACGGCGTTCATGATTGCTAGTTCGGTGGTGACGCCGGTGGTGCGGAGGTCCTTCAGCAGGCTGGGGATGCCAATCAGTCCAACGCCGCTGGAGAGACCGCCGTAGCCGGCGCCGACCTGCCAGTCGAACACCTGAGCCTCGGAGAACAGATTGTAGGCGACAGCTTCCAGCACGGACGTCATTCCAGGGTCGCCGTAGCGGATCAACTGCGCGACAGACACGATGTTCGGGGCCGGCACCCCCGGATCACCCGGTGAGATCCAGTCCTGGCTTTCCACCCGTATCTGGCCGACGAAGTTGCCCGGCAGGTTGTTGATCACCGGCAGGAAGAAGGTCTGCGACCCGCGCGGACACACCCAATCGACCAGGGTCGTGATGATGTCGCCGGAGTTGTCGATGAAGTACACCTTCACCTTGGCATTGACGATGGAGCTCAGGTTCTGAACCTGCACTCCGGTCTGCCAGCCGTTGAACTCGCGATAGATCAGCGGCCCGTAGTTGATCTGCGATCCGCGCGAGAACAGCGCGTCATCGCGGTCCTGGAATGTGTAGTCGATCTGGGATGGCGTGCCGTTGTAGGTCATCAACGCATCGCGCCCGATCTGGTCGATGGTGACGGCCATCGGCTCGCTGGTTCGGATCCAGGCCGAGCCCTGCCATTCGGGTCCCACACACTGGCCGGCGTCGTACTGATAGGTCTCGCCGGGCGCCAGGCTGAAGATCTCGCACACGGTGGCGCGCAGGCAGTCATCCTGCTCCTTGAACCACAGTTCGACGCTGGTGCACTCGGTGCCGGCGTTGTGGATGTACAGCGTCGAGTTGAGGCCGGCCCGGTTGGCGTACACCAGGGGCGCATAGAAGGCGTAGCCTCCAAATTCGGGATCAAACGCGCCGAGCATACCCCCCGTCACGCCGGAGTACGCCGAGCTGACCGGCAGGTCGTCGGTTGAGGCGTCGCTGCACTTGCGCACCACTTCGACGGCCAGGGGCTGGCCATGGAAGGTGTAGAAATCGAAGCCGTGCCAGATGCTGAACTCGTTATACGCCTTCTTGAACCGTCGGTACTCGTCGCAGTCGAAGGTGATGGACGCGAAGAGCTCCTCACACAGAGCGTCGGCAAAGATGTCGCGCCCAAGCTGGAGCGCGTCTGCGCTGAACACGACGGCGCTCTTGGCGGCCGCCGGAATCTGACTCCCCAGGAAGTTCCATGTTGATCCGGGCTGGAGCAGGCCGGAGCACTCGACCTTCAGCGGCCCGTTGCACTGGGGCGGACACGCGCCGGCCTCCCCCCAGAATACGACAATCGCTTTGGTGAGACCGTGTCCGACGTTCTGCACTTCAATCCAGCTTTCGCAGGCTCCTTCGTTATCGCCCAGATAGTTCAGAATGGGCAGGTGAATCTGCCGGCCTGTCGTGTCGGATGGCGGTGAGACCGGAGGGAGTGGCGGCGGCAGCGAAGTCGGCGTCGGTCCCACGATGTCGCACCCGCCCTTTCGGAAAATGAAGTTTGCCCGGTACGTGCAGCAGAAGCGGCTGCTGAAGTCCTGGGCGTCGATGTAGTAGGTCATGCGCCCCACTGGAATGCAATACCCCGGTGGAGGCGAGTCCAGAACCAATGTATATTCCTCGCCATCGTACAGCGGCGCCAGGCCGTAGAAGCGGAACCAGCCGCCGGTGCCTGTCACCTGTTCGGCCACGTATTCACCCGTAGGGCCATACACCTTCACAACGGCTCCTGGCAAGAACCAGTCTCCAGAGCCGGGCTGACCATCATCGTTTCGATCCTCAAAGACGTGTCCCTGGATGACGGGCCGTTCGCAGGTGAACTGGTCGGGGCCGTTTCCGGTCCGATCGGGGCAGTCTGGTGTAGCGGTCGGTTCGACTTGCAGAGGAGAGACAGCCGCCGGCTGCTTCCCCTCGGCGAGGGCCAGAGTGAAGGTCGCGAGCAGCACGACCACGATCACCGGAAGTAGATACGCAGCCGGCGGTGGCCTAAATCTCTTGAAGGGATGGAGCATGGGATGTTGTCTCAATGTCATGGACGGAATTCTCCTTTCTCGAGTTGGATTGGCCGGCCCAGGATGGGGCACACCGGCCAAGCCGCCACCATCGCTGGTGTTCTCTCCGGCACGCCAGAGTGCAGGGGGGCGATGGTGGCCTGGCTATCAACAGCGAGCTCGCAACTTTCACCACCTAAAACGACGGTCAACCGCCGGCTGTTATGCGGAAAGGTGACGGAGAGGAGAGAGAACGGTGACATGTTACGTATTGCAGGCCGACCTTTCGCCCACTCACCTTCGCACCCTCGGCTCGAAGGGCCGGCGTTTGCTCCCCAACACACACCTTGGTATAATCGGTGTATGGACGACGATGTGCTTGGGCTTGCTTACTCGAGAAATGGTGTGCCTATTCGGTTGACCCATGAACGTTGGACACATATCATTAACGAGGTATAAGATGGCGGCGACCATAGACCTGGACCAACTGCTTACTATCGTGCCCCGCTTGCTTGCCGTGTCCCGGCATGTGTGGATCGATTATGACGAGGAAGCTGATGTACTCTATGTGAGTTTTCGGAAACCGCAGCAAGCAACAGACAGTGAACTCGAAGACAACGTAGTCTGGCACTATCGGGACCACGAGTTGGTTGGCGTTACCATCATTAATGCTCAGCAGAAATGGGGGGTCGGTCTCGCTACTTAGCGATACTCGACCTGCTGCAACGTGACGGCCTGGAGGCGGTCAGTCTTCACGGTAACGCCGATGCCGGCCCCTGTGGGGACCGTCAGCGTGCTGTCCTCGTTCAGGATGAAGGGCGGGTCGACGATGTCCGCGTGGTAGTAGCGGGCGCTGGCGGAGATGTCGCCCGGCAGAGTGAAGCCGGCCAGGCTGGCCAGCGCCACGCTGTGCGCCCGACCCACGCCCGTTTCCAGCATCCCGCCGTGCCACACCGGAATACCCTGACCCTGACAGAAATCGTGAATGCGCTTCGATGACGTGTGTCCCCCTACGCGCCCCGGCTTGATGTTGATCACACGGCAGCTCTGGAGGGCCAGCGCGGTCTGTGTGTCATCTACCGAGTGAATGCTTTCGTCGAGACAGATCGGGGTTATCAGCTCTCGCTGAAGCAGTGAGTGCTGGTAGATGTCGTCGTGGGCCAGCGGCTGCTCGATGAGCAGCAAGTTGAGGTCGTCCATGGCGCGGAACACGTCCACGTCAGTGAGGCGATAAGCTGAGTTGGCGTCTACTTGAAGGGGGAGGTCGGGGAAATGTTCGCGCACGCTCCGCGTGATCTCAGCATCCCAGCCGGGCTTGATCTTGATCTTGACGCGCTGGTAGCCCTGTTTCACGAAGCCGGCAATGCGCTCCAGCAGTGCGTCCAGACTCGGCTGTACGCCCACACTGACGCCCACGCGCACCCGTTGGTGTACGCCGCCCAGCATCTGTGCCAGGGGGATGCCGGCCTGCTTCGCCGCCAGGTCCCAGATGGCCATTTCCAGGCCGGCCTTGGCCATGTTGTGCCCTCGTACCCGCGCGAATGCGTCGAAGACCGACTCCGGGCCGTCGAATGCCGTCTCCAGCACCATCGGGACCAGGAAGTCCGACAGGATGTGCCAGTTGGTCTGGGTCGTCTCGTACGAGTACCACGGGCCGGCCATCGCCACGCACTCTCCCCAGCCGGCAGCACCGTCACCATCGACCCTCACGATGATGCAGTCCCGCTCGCGCTCGACTCCGAAACTCGTCTCGAAGGGATGGACGTAGGGCATACGGACGTGGCGCAGGATGACGCGATCAACCTTGAGCATGAGTGTGTCTCCTTCTCGTAGGAACTCGTAGGAACTTCAGGGGAACTACGGGGAACTCAATCGCCTGGCTGGGGGGCCGTGGCAACTTCATCGTCAATCCACCGCAGCGCCGGCGCCAGCCCCGAATCAAACTCCTCTATGTGCCGCTGGCCCAGGTCGATGATCTCGCGCCAGCAAGTGTTGAGGCCCTGTTTGAAAGGCCCCATATCCAACCCCATGTAGTCGTCACTGTAGCGGGTGAGCTTGTCGAGGGCGCGGGTCAGCAGCTTGATAGCTCCAACCGCGTTTTCCTGCACCAGATACTTGTGGAAAGCAGCCGACGCCTGGATCAGCCCCTGAAGGAACAGCCTGTCTTCAGACCGCGCCTCCAGCCACACCTCTTCCAGCGCCTCGTGGCTCTCCCAGTACTGGCCGGCGTTGTAGAGGTCCATGCCGGCCTGAATCGCTGCCCGCTCCTCAACTGTCAGACGTGCCGCGCCGCTGCCGGGCGCCGGCTGATGCTCCAGCACGTAGAAGCTGCGGCGCCGGCCATCCCGGACCTCGCTGACGAAGTCAACCACGGCGTACCCGTCCTCGAAGTAGTCCTCGAAGAGGGCGCGGGTCAGGAGTCGCCAGTCCCGCGCCAGCTTGATGTTTGCTCGCTTGATTTCCTGGAAGTCGGCTGGAATTTCGATCAGCACCGTCGCTCGACGATGTGGCTCCCAGGTGAGGGTTGCCGGCAGGCCGGCGTCGTCCAGATCCACCTGATTGGCAATTGCCGCCCCATCGCTCAACAGACCATCCAGGGTGGCCGGCGGCGATGGTGCTTTGCCGGAGAATCGTAACTCAACCCGAGGGCTTCGAATCCACCAGTCGACCTGAAAGCGATCGGTTGGCAGGCCGACGTTTAGCGCATCCTGCATCTCGCCATAAAGATTGCGGACGAAGGTGCGGCAGACAGCGCCCAGCTTGCGGATGTTCAGGTGGGCGTTGCGGCCCTCCAGAGGATCGTAGGTCCAGGTGATGAGGTCCAGACCCTGCTCCAGGACAAACTCCCGCTGCCGGCGCTTCAGCGCCTCGCCAACGCCCTGACCCCGATAGCTGGGCACGACCCCCATCTGGTGGGAGCAATGCTTCTGCTTGCCCTCTGGAGTGCGACCGAGAAAGCCGAACAGGAACCCCACCATCTTCTTGCCGTCGAAAGCGCCCAGCACCAGGCCGGCGTTCTTCTGAGCGGTGAGCAGCGCATGGAGGGGCACTACCTCGGTGTCGTCCAGCACACCCCAGATAGCACGCTGCGCCTCCTCGGTCATTCGAAACTCTTCGATGCTCTCCAGTTGTCGAATGACAACGCCTTCAGCTTTCACCGGTCATTCTCGTCACGTCACGCAGCGACACTCCGAAAACCAGCGTGATGAACACCGCCGAGGTCACACACCACGGGCAGATGGCGTGGATCACCGCCAGCTCGATGTACGTCAGGTACGCCGAGTAGAGGACGCCGGCCAGACTGATCCCGAACACGGCCAGCGCCAGCGTGGACGCCGTTTCGGGGCCGGCGCGCCGGCCATACACCGACAGCCCGAACAACGCCAGATACATGCCGAAGCCCAGCAGGGCCACCGGAACGCCGGCCACCACAGCGTACGCGCTGTTGTTAACCGTCTCGCAGTCACCGATGCCCGAACACAGCGCCTTCGAGCCGCCCCAGTGAACCCACGTCAGATACGCCGAGATGAGCATTCCCAGGACGGACAGGAGCGGGATGGCCAGCCCCAGCCAGTCCCGAGCCGGCGCCGATGCACCAGCCATGCCCCCCTCGCGGCGACCGACTGCCTCTGTCATGAAGCTCCCTCCAGATGCTTTTCAATAATGTCTTTCATCTGGCTGAATGGCATGTTGCCTACGACGAACTCATCATTGACAAAGAAGGACGGCGTGCCTTCCACGCCCCGCTGCTTCCCTTCGGCCGTCTCGGACACCACCCGCTGTGAGTATTTGTTCTCATCCAGGCACTGATTGAACGCGGTTGCGTCCAGCCCCAGATCAGCGGCAAACTGCTTGAGATTGTCGCGCGAGAAGGTTCCCTTGTTTTCCTCGCCTTGTTTCTGAAACAGCAACTCGTGGTATTCCCAGAAATGACCCTGATCGGCAGCACAATTGGCTGCCTGTGCGGCCCACTGCGACTGCTCACCCAGGATCGCCATGTCCTTGTGTACGTAGCGCACCTTGCCGGTAGCGACGTAGTTCTTGACGACCTCCGGCATTGTGTTCTTCGCGAAATTCGCGCAGTGGGGGCACTGGTAGTCCGAGTATTCAACGATGGTGACCGGAGCATCTACCGCGCCCAGGGCCGGGCTGCCGTCATCTGTCGGCTCATTCGGGATGGTGCTCAGATCAATGCCGGCCAGCACACCCTGTTCGACCGCCGGCGGTGGCCCCGACGATGTGGTCTCAGCCGGCTCTCCTCCGCCACTGCCCCGATTAAACACAATAAATGCCAGGACCATGATGATCGCCAGGCCAACCACCAGCCCTATCTGCATCCGGGTGATGCCACTCTGCTTCGTATCCCGCTGTTTGGAAATCCTTCTTCGACGACTCACTATTCCTCCCTCACTCTCTGTTCTTCACGTCCCTACGCTGTCAGGGTAAGTTGGGCAACAATCGACTTACATAGGCTCTGAAGGCGCGACTGAGATGCAGAGTGCTGTAGTCAAACAATGAATCTATAGCCTCTTCCAGTTCCCTGCGCTGAAACAGCCCCACGCGGTAGGCCCGAACCAGCACACCTACAGAACCGACCACAACACCGTGATGGGACTCCAGGTATTGTCGCAGTGCCAAATCATCGGTCAATACAGGGTGCTGCAACTGATTGGCCTGAGCCAAAACAAACACCTGCACGTCAGCGGGTTGGATGGCCGGTGCTTCCTGTCCATACATTACAGCTTCCCATTCTTCGGTCGCCACAGGTACCACGGAGAATATCAAATCCGGGATATCCAACTGCGTCACGTCAACGGCATAGCGCTGCAGTTCCCCTGCCACCAAGTCCGGGATAACCAGGCGCTCGAAGACACCCAACGCGTGCTCGCGACCGATTTCGTGCAGATGCAGAATGGGTCCGTGTCACTAATGGCCTCACGCACCGGAGATTCCCCAGTTCACGTCTCTCTGAAGGGCGTCGCGTTGATACTCCACCGCTTCGAGTTCTTCTGGGCCAATCTCTCTCAAAACTTTCTCACGAGCAACTTGCCCCAACAGATAGCCCTCAATCAGTGCTTCGCGGTAGAGCACCTGGATGCCTTCTCGCACAGCCAGAGCCAGTAAAGCAGATTCGTCCTGTTGGCGACGGGCTTGAACGAAGCTCAGTTTCTCAACAAACGGGGTCTTCTCCATGACCATCAACCTCCTCTGGCGCCTTGAAATGTCGATCAGGTTTCGTCTTTCCCCACAGTTTAGAACGCCGTCTCCGGCGAAGTGGCGACGTCTTCGCGCAGCGTCGCCCGAATGCGTGGCTTCTCCCAGCGTGTCCAGCCGGCCATCCTCCGAAGTATTGGCCGGACAAAGACCTCGAAAGCCACGCTGGCCGCCACCGGGTCGCCCGGCACGCCGAGGGCCGGCACGCCGGCGATTTGCCCAAAGACCAGCGTCCTGACCGGCCGCAGGGCGACTTGCCAGGAGTTTGTCTCACTCTCGCTCGGCAGCATGTCTTTCACCATCTCGAAATCGCCGGCGGATGTGAGAAGCAGATCGCTCTGTTGCTCAAGGCCGGCCTGAATCTTCTCTGCGAGGCTTTCCGCATCGCGCGTGACGTCAAGCCGAACCGGGTCGCCCCCATAGCGCCGGACCAAAGCCGCGAGGGTGTACGTGTTGACATCGGGGGCATTGTCGGATCTACCCCCCTCGTCGACGTGATTTCCAGTTGCCAGCAGGCCAACGCGAGGACGCCGATGGACCCGTACGCTGGGCCGGCCCAGGCTCGCCAGGACGCCGATCTCCTGGGGGCGCAGCAGCCGCCCGGCTGCCAGTACGCGCTGTCCGCGTTGGACGTCCTCGCCGGCGGGACGTACGTTCTCCCCGGGTGATACGCCCCTGTGGACGCGCACTGTGCTGTTGTGTGGCGCACCCCGCTCCTCGCTGGTGTCCTCAACTTTGACGACAGCGTCGGCGCCACGCGGTATGGGAGCGCCCGTCATGATGCGCGCCGCCGTGCCCGGCCCCAGTTCCGTGGTCGGGGCTGCGCCGGCGGCCACTTCTTCAATGACGCGCAGCACAACCGGTGCATCTGAGCTGGCGCCGGCGGTGTCGCCGGCACGCACCGCGTAGCCATCCATCGCCGAGTTCGAGAACGGTGGTATGTCGATCTCGGCTACTACGTCCTCGGCCAGCACTCGATCCAGGGCGTCGAGAAGCTCCACCTCTTCCGCCGGCAGCGGATCAATACGGCTCAGAGTGTAGTTCCGTGCTTCATCAACGCTGATCATAGGCATTGGAGCACTCGTTTGGTCGCTAGCCCCTTGATACCTCGTCATCGGTCCAGAAGTATAGTGCGAGACGGGCAAATCGTCAACGCGCCAAACAAAATCGAGCAGTGGGGCACCTGTGCCCCACTGCTCGATTTTGCCGGTGGTGTTGCAGTTTTGCTAGAAGGGAACGTTCTGTTCGTCCAGATCTGCCGGCGCCTCAAACGGTGCAGTGCCACGATCTTGCGGACTGCCCAAGAATTTGACCGTAAAAGCCCTTACTTCATAGGATGCCCCGGCTGTTCCGTCGTTGCGGGTCCAGATCCGTGGCCCGCCCGTCTCCGCGTCCGGTTGCAGAGTGCCTTCCACCAGTACCTGCCGGCCCTTGCTCAGGTACTGGTTCGTGGTCTCAGCTAGCTTGCCCCAACAGGATATCCGAAACCAGGTTGTCTCCTCCTGCGTCTCACCCTGCTGGTCCGTCCAACGCCGGCTCGTCGCTATTGAGAAGTTGGTCACCGGCGTGCCACTGGGCGTGTAGCGCATTTCCGGGTCACGACCCAGATTGCCCACGATGATCACTTTTTGATACACTCGACTCCTCCTTATTCTGAATGGAGGGGAGCAACACCGTTATCCCCCCGTTGCCAAGAAAACGAAGTGGTCAGATTATACAGGATTTTGTCGCAGATGTCAAAGTCGATAGAACAAACATTCTGGACCATGTTTCAAAGCTTACGGGCGGGCAATGGCTATGGTACGCTGAACCAACGCGGCGGTTAGAAACCTTAAAATAATCCTTAAAACTTGAAAAAGGCGGCATTATCCCCTTGACGTGGGGGGACGTGTGGAGTATAATGGTGCTATGTGGTGATCAGGTGGTGATCACAGGTTGAAAAGTGGTGGATAGTGGTAAGATTGGGAGCGCCTGGCGCTCCCAATCGCCTTTTAGGGACCCATAGCACAAATGTTCTCGGGCGAATTCGAGCACAGCGTCGACGACAAGGGCCGACTCATCATTCCGATCAGCCAGCGTCCGCAGCTTTCGGAAGGTGCTTTCATCACCCGTGGGTTTGAAAGTTGTCTCTTCATATTCCCGCTTGAAACCTGGCAAGATATCGCCGATCAACTGAACCAGTGGCCGACGACACGTGCTGAGGCGAGGTTCGTGTCTCGCCTCCTGTTTTCCGGCAACGAAACAACTCTGGATAAACAGGGACGGATTTCCATCTCACCGCCGCTGCGCGAGCACGCCGGCATCGAGCTCGGTGGCGAGGTCGTGGTAGTCGGCGTCAACAATCGCGTCGAACTCTGGAACAAAGAACGCTGGAAGGACTTCACCGCGATGCTTGAGCAGGAAGCCACCAAGTTCGCGGACGAGCTGGGTGACTTCACCTTCTAGCGAGCTACCAGACGCACCTGACAAACATAATTATAATGCCCGACCGCAAAAAGGCAAAACGCCGCCCCAAGCGCCGTC
>JBHHTZ010000067.1:0-11204 GCA_046753605.1 Anaerolineae bacterium | reverse complement strand
ACCGCGCCACCATTCCGAAGTGGGAGTACTCCTCCAGCTCGATAGGGTTGGGTATTCCGTGCTCCACAGCTCGCCGCACGGCGTGCAGTGAGCCGACGCCTGGGTTGCCGGCCCAACTGAAAACCAACTTGCGGGCGCAGCCGGCTGCCACCATCTGATCGTAGATGAGATCTGGCGTAAGTCGGCACAGCTCCAGGTCCCGCTTCTGCTGGCGAATGATCTCGTGGCCGGCGGCGAAACAGATCAGGTGCGTAAAACCTTCGATGGCGACGCTATCGCCGTCCTGAACAAGCCCGGCGACGGCGTCGTGCATCGTTGTCAGTTTGGACATGGTATCAAGCCTTGACCGGGACTCGCTCGCCGGCTTCTGCCTCAACCACCGCCGCGGCAAAGATGTCCATGGCCGTCTCAACTTCCGCCTGCGAGACGGTCAGCGGTGGTGAGAAGCGAATGCCACTTTCGCCGCATGCCAGTGTGATCAGACCGCGACGGAAGCAGTAGTCGAGAATGGCATCGCGCACATCGGGCGCCGGCCTGCCTGTCAGCTTATCACCTACGAACTCAACCCCGATCATGAGACCCAGGCCCCGCACATCGCCGATGGTCGTGGACTCTGCTGCCATCTCCTCCAGGTACTCCAGCATCCAGTCTCCCCGCTCGGCCGCATTGTCCATGAGCCCCTCTTCCAGCATTGCAATGGTCTCCAGCGCCGCCACAGCGGATACCGGATTCCCACCAAACGTCGTGCTGTGGGCGCCGGCCTCCCAGGACATGATCTCTTCCCGAGCCATGAGTGCACTGATGGGCATGCCAGACGCGATACCCTTGGCAACCGTAATGATGTCTGGCACGACCCCCCAATGCTCAAAGGCGAACATCCGGCCTGTGCGCCCCATGCCGCTCTGAATCTCATCGGCGATGAGCAGAATGCCATGTCGGTCACAGAGTTCGCGCAGGCGTGGGAGCCAGTCCTGCGGCGGCACGATGTAGCCACCCTCGCCCTGAATGGGCTCCACAATGATGGCCGCCACCTCATCCGGTGGGACCGAGCGCTGGAAATATAGCTCCTCGAGCACACCAACACAGTGTACGTTGCACTCGGGGTATGTCAGGTTGTAGGCACAGCGGTTGCAATAGCCATACGGCACATGAATGACCCCGGGCAACATCGGGGCAAAGCCTCTGCGCTGGGTCACTTTGCTGGCTGTCAGTGTCACAGCACCCATCGTCCGGCCGTGGAAGGCGCCCAGGAAGGCGATAATGCGTGGCCGGCCCGTGTAGTACCGGGCCAGCTTGATCGCGCCTTCGACCACCTCGGCTCCCGAGTTGGCGAAAAAGACGCGCCACGGTTCGTCGCCAGGCGCCAGATCGGTCAATGTGGCAGCCAACTCGACGTAGGGCTCGTAGTAGAAATCGCACGAAATATGGATGAGCTTCTCAGCTTGCCGCTGGATTGCTTCAACGATGCGCGGATGGCAGTGGCCGGTGGTGCACACGGCGATGCCGGCTGCAAAGTCCAGGAACCGGTTGCCATCCAGGTCCTCCACAACTGTGCCCTGTGCTCGCTTAACGGCCAGCGGATACGGTCGAATCAGCGAGGGTGAGGTATAGGCCTTGTCTTGTTCGATAACCGCTCTGGCCTTAGGACCTGGAAGCTCCGTTACGATGTGAGGTGCACTGAAATCAGGCTTATTCATATTCGAATCCTTGTGTTATTCGACGACGGTGCGGCTTTGCTCGCGCATGTAGGTTGGCAATGTGTAGTGGCCGCCAATGTTCTTGCCGGTGGAACCGCTGGCCTTCCATCCGCCGAAGGGTTGTACGCCCGGCCAGGCACCCGTGGTGGCGCCGGCCTCGCGGTTCACGTACACCACGCCGGCTTCAATTCGATCCAGGAATCGTTCGATCTCCTCGTCGTCCTCGCTGTAGAAGCCGCCCGTCAGCCCATACTTGACATCATTGGCCTTGTCCAGGGCCTCATCGAGGGATTCCACTTCGCCCACGTAGAGGATCGGGACAAACAGCTCTTCCCTTACCAGCTCGTGATCCTCGGGAACGCCCTCAAAGATGGTCGGCTCAACGTAATAGCCTCTGGCAAATTCGCCCTCCGTCAGCAGGTGACCACCCAAGATGATCCTGCCATCGCGCTTCGCCTTTGCGGCAT
The DNA here is from genome assembly GCA_046753605.1 of Anaerolineae bacterium. GTDB lineage: Bacteria > Chloroflexota > Anaerolineae > Epilineales > JAANWY01 > JBHHTZ01. The sequence goes on along the minus strand of JBHHTZ010000067.1, from coordinate 9,040 downwards.
AGTTCTGGAAATCGTTGTATGCCTTCCGGTGAACGAGGGGCCCAAGGAACGTATCACGCTCCAGCGGATTACCAATCTTGAGCGTCTTCGTCTTCTCGACGAGCTTATCGATGAACTCGGCCTTGACGCGCCTGTCAACGTAGACGCGGGAGCAGGCCGAACATTTCTGTCCACCCATGCCAAAGGCAGAGCGCATGACACCGGTTGCGGCTTTGTCCAGATCGGCATTGGCGGTGACGATGGCCGCATTCTTACCACCCATCTCGACGATAGTGGGCTTGGGGTAGTCCTTGCTGAAATCCTTGTAGACCTGGTTGAAGCCGACCGCGTATGAACCAGTGAAGGTGATGCCGTTGACGTCCTCATTCTCAACCAGTTCACGGCCGACTGTGCTACCTGGGCCGGTGACGAGGTTGATCACGCCGCCCGGCACGCCGGCCTCGACCAGAACCTCATACAACCTCAGGCCGGTCCAGGGAGTCTCACTGGACGGCTTCATGACAACGGTGTTGCCTGTCACCAACGCCGCACCGACCGGGCCGGCAGCCAGCGCCATCGGGAAGTTGAACGGCACGATCACCGCCCAGACGCCGTAGGGCCGCAACACGCTCATGTTGCGATCCCGAGGCGACAACCGCCCCATGGCCCGCTGGTAGCCACCGTTGGCCTCCATCTGGTGGACGTAGTAGCGAATCAGGTCGGCTGATTCTTCGACGTCGCCCAGGGCTTCGAGGCGGTTCTTGCCCATCTCGTAGACCATCAGCGCCGAGAGATCGTAGCGGTTCTCGCTGAGGAGATTGGCGGCGCGATTCAGGATTTCGCAGCGCTCCTGATACGGCGTCGTGCGCCATTCATCGAAGGCGGCCTGTGCTGCAGCGATGGCGCCGGCAGTGTCCTGCCGCGAGCCTTTCTGGAAGTGACCCAGCACCACAGCCGTGTCGATGGGGCTGACATCGGCGAAGGTCTCGTTTGCCGTGCGGGCCTCTCCAGCAATGTACATCGGCCAGGTCTGGCCAAACTCCTGTTCGACATGCTCGATCGCCGCATCGAAAGCCACATTCAGTTCCTCGTTATCCGCGGACATGGTCGCGTAGGTTACTTTGAAATCTTCTTGTGCCATCCTTGTACCTCCAATCGGACTGAGTTTAATGCACTGTCGAATCACCGCCGACACCCGCTCCAGATTTCATCGTTCGTCGGCCGGCGCCCCCAGCAAGAACCCGTTGGGAAATGGGTCCTCGGGATCGAGCAAGAAGTAATGCACGCCAGTGACGTGGGCGCTGCCGCGCACCTCCGGCACGATGGCCGGCAGGTCTCCAACCCGCGTTTCTGCAACGACGCGGCCCTCGAACACCGTGCCCAGAACGCCCTCGTTGACATAGGACTTCCCCACGGCCAGTTCACCCCGATGGTGTAACAGAGCCATCTTGGCACATGTGCCTGTAACGCACGGCGAACGATCCACCTGGGCGTCGCCCAAGATGACCACACTCTTGCCATCCGCCTGTGCGCGTTCACCAGGGCCGTAGAACTCGACGACATCGACGGTGTTCATGTACGGGAGGGCCGGATGCTGAACCGACAACTGCTCGTTGGCGGCATCGGTGATGATTGCCCCCAAACGGGCCAACTCGCCGGCATTGGCCGGCGCCAACGCCAGCCCGATGTCATCAGCCGGCGCCATGACGAAGAAGCCACCGGCGCACACAACGTCCACTGAGACCGTGCCCAGACCAGGCACATCCAACGGCCGGTCAAGCTGATACACAAACGCAGCCTCAGCCTGGAACGCCACCGACCGGACACGGCCTGCCCGCACCTGCGCCCGGGCCGTGATGGTATCCGAGGGCGTATCAATGACGACCACGGTCTCGGGCTCCCGGGGCTCGATAGCGCCTGCTTCGATCAATGTCGTGACAGCGCCGATGGTTGCGTGGCCGCAGAGATACGGATAGCGGCCGGTATCCATGAAGATCAAGCCGAAAGCGGCTTCGGGGGACACGGGTTCGGTGACGATGGCGCCAAACATGTCCCGATGGCCTCGGGGTTCACGCATCAGGAGGTGACGCACGAAATCCATCTCACGAGCCACGTACAGCCGCCTGTCGTTGATCGTCTCGCCGGGAAGGGGCGGCAGCCCGCCGACGACGAGGCGCGTTGGCTCGCCGGCTGTGTGGGAGTCCACCGTCACGATTGGCTGCTGCAACGCGCCGCCAACAGCCTCGAACCGTTCGAGCACGGCCGCGTCCAGGCCAGGAAAAACCCCTGGCCGATCAGCCACGCTTCCCCTCCGCTCGCCTGACGATGGCGTCGAGCTGCACCACGACGTCGTCAGGCAACGGTTCGGGCCGATGTGTATTCAGAATCTCTTCGACCCGCCCGGCGGCCCGTTCGATCAGGGTGGCAGCGCCGGCAGTTTGCCAGCGCGAGTGGTCGCCCCGGTCGAACAACTCGGGGTACCATCGCTGACGGAAGTTCCGCAGCGTGTGATCGCTGTCGAGAAACTGCCCGTCAGGACCCACCTGGTCGATCAGGTCGAGGGCCAGCGTCTGATCGTTGACCTCGATGGGCCGGCCAGCGCGCCGCAGCCAGCGGACAATCTCGTGGCAAATGACCAGTTGGGCCAACGAGCCCGTCTTTCCTGACTCCAGGTACCCCAGGTCGTGGACCAGGCTGGGGCCGTCCAGAGACGTGTGCATGATGGTCAGGGCCGCCTCGGCTGCAGCCTGCGGGTCGATCACCTTGGAATCGCTGCCGCACAGGTCGAAGGCCGGCAAGCCGTAGAAGCGGGCCATGCTCCGCGCCGCACCTGTGGCATCGGGATCGCAGTAGGGAAGAACGGTGGTCCGCATGTCCAGGGTGCTGCCGGCCCAGCCCGGAACGACCAGCGGCGCGCCCTCGCGCTGGAGTTGGGACAGCACGAGCCCGGTCAGCACGCCGGCGTTGACCATTGCCGCCGCCCCGGCGGCTGTCACTGGACCGGTAGCGCCGGCCGCAACCACCGGGATGTACAATGCTGGCAAGCCGCGCTCCGCCAAGAACAGCAGCTTTTCCAGCGCCTCCTCGTTGTGGCGGAGACCGGTGGCCACGTTGATGTAGCACGCCACCAGCGGTCGCTGCCGCAGCGCTTCCCGCCCACCGACCACAGCCTCTGCCATTTCCACCGCGTCCACACAGCCCGGTGCATCGTTGGTGACGAAGACGATTGGCTTGGTGGTCGTCTCCAGCATCACCTTCATCTGATAGCGATCGGCCACGGCAGAATCAATGTCAGCCGGCAGGAACATAGACATCACAAAATCGATCTCTGGCAGTGCGTCGCAAACGGCTATCCCCGCAGTGACGTCAGCCAACACCGCTTTGCGTCGCTCTCCGGTGCGGTGATCGAGGATGTACAGGCAGTCGGAGCCGGTGCCGTAGTAGTTCCGTTGTCCTTCAAGGACGATCACTCGTTCTCCATGGCGGTTGTAGAGATCGACGCGGTGCGGCGCCGTTTTCAGCGCCTGCTCGACCATGTCTGGAGGGATGCGCACCCGATTGCCGTCGGACACAGAGGCGCCCGCCCGTTTCAGCAAATCAACAGCCGGCTGATGATAAAGGCGGACGCCGGTTCGGTCCAATATTTCGAGACTGGCCTCGTGCAGCCGGCGACACGCCTTGTCGTCCAGACGGCCGAATGGTACGTGTCGACCCCCGGCGCTGAGCACAGTGCGGGGCAGGTCAGGCATCCTCTTCTTCTTCTCCCAGATAAGCCTCGATGACCTGCTTGTCCCGTTTCACCTCGTCCGGGATCCCGTCGGCGATGAGCTCACCGTTGTTGAGCACGATCAGGCGCTGGCTAAGGGTGAAGATCGTATCCATGTCGTGGCTGATGATGATGAAGGCCTTTCCCTGCCCGTTGACTGTAGTGATGTATTCGTAGATGAGCTCCATCAGTTTGGGATGGACGCCGGCGAAGGGCTCGTCGAGCAGGATCAGATCGGGGTCGGCCATGAGCAACTGACCGAGCTCAAGTAGTTTCTGCTGACCGCCAGACAGACTGCGGGCGTAGTCGCTGCGCAGGTGGTCCATTGTGAGGAACTCCAGGACCTCCTGAGCCCGCACCTCCAGTGCCCTACGTCCCTTCCCCGGGTAGAGCGAGAGGGCAGGGACCAGCATGTTCTCCAGAACTGTCATCCGTCGAAAGGCGTGGGTCACCTGGAACGTACGCCCAATTCCCAGTTTTGCGACTTGATTAGGCTTCAGTTGTCCGATAGGCCGGCCATTTAGATAGATCTCACCACCATCGGGATTGTAGATGCCACCGATGGTGTTGACCAGCGTCGTTTTTCCAGATCCGTTGGGGCCGATCAGGCCCACAAGCTCATTGCCGTCGAGTCGAAACGACACCCCGCTGAGAGCCTGGATGCCGCCGAAGTTCTTTGATAGATCGCGGATTTCCAGTTCCATCAGGCCGGCGCCTCCTCTGTTACGCGAGCCTCGGCCTTGGGGCCCAGTCCAAGAAAGCGATCGAATACCGGGGCGATGAGGCCGTTGCGCGCGAAGCGCAGGGTGAGCACCAGCAAGGCCCCAAAGATGACCAGCCGCCAGGCCCCGAACTCCCGCAGCACCTCCAGACTCACATGAATGATGACTGCGCCGATGGCAGCGGCGATGAGGCTCTCCACACCGCCGATGATGGCCATGGCGATGACCAGCCCCATCTGCGGCACGACCATGATATTCGGCGTCAAGATGGTGACATAGTGAGCGAAGAACGTCCCCGCCAGGCCGGCCATCATACCGGTGACGACAAAAGCCAGAATCTTGTAGCGCACGACGTCCACACCTCGGGCGGCGGCCGCCTCCTCGTCCTCCCGAATGGCTCGCAGGAACAAGCCCACCCGCGAGCTTGCCAGCCAGTACATAAGCGCCAGAGAAATCAGCAGAATCGCTAACATCGTGTAGTAGTATGGCACCCGCGAGATGGTCTCACCGAACAGCGGCGCCACATGCAAACCTTGATCGCCTCGGGTGATGTCAGCCTCGCCTCTGATCAGGGTGCGCAGGATTTCCGAGAAAGCAATGGTGAACAATGCCAGATAGGCTGCTCTGAATCGCAGGACCAGCGCGCCGATGGCCCAGCCGGCCAGACCTGCGACCAGAATCCCCAGGACAATGCCGGCGAGCGGTGGCAGCCCCAGGTACTTTCCCAGTAGCCCGCTGGTATAGCCACCGATTGCCATGAAAGCCATGTGGGCGAAGGAGAACTGACCGGCATAGCCGGCCAGCAGCGCCCAACTGGAGGACAGCAGAGCGTAGAAGTAGGCGATGATGATCACGTGCAGCCAGTAGGTTGGTATCCCCAGCAATTGGATGACGGAGGGGATCAACACGGCCAGCAGCACGGCCACTGCCGCGACAGCCCATTTCACACCGAATCTAACGCCAGCCGTGCCACTCATGTGTCCTCCCTCCCGAAGAATCCCCGCGGCCTAAACAGCAGCACCAGCGCAAAGATGATCAGCCCAAAGACCGTCTTGTAGGTCAGCGCCCGGCTGGGATCGGGGAAGTAGCCGGCGCCCAGACTCTCTACCAGGCCGATGGTCAGGCCTCCCAGGATGCTGCCTGGAATCGAGCCCATTCCACCCAGCACGATGATGATGTAGGAGCGGATGGCCGGCACAGCACCCACGTCTGGCGTCACCGAGAACGTGGGCGCCAGGACTGCGCCGGCCACGCCGGCCAACCCCACCCCCAAACCGAAGGCGATGGTGTTCATCTGCAGCGGGTTGATGCCCACGACGGCTGCTGCGGCCTTGTCCTGGCTCACCGCTCGCAGCGCCTTGCCGATCCATGTCCTGTTGATCACCACCAGCAACAGCACCAACAAGACCAGCGAAATCACACTGGCCGTGAGACGATCAGCGCCGATTCTAACCCCGCCAAGCGACACGGCGCCGGCGAAAAACGAAGTTGGACGGTGAGGATACGGGCCGAACACCGCCAAGGCCAGGTTCTGAAAGAAAAACGACAACCCGAACGTGATTAGAATGGCATATTCATCGGGTCGTTCAATCTGGCCCTGGTGCATCGGCCGTAGCAACAGACGCTCGACAATGATTCCGAGAAAGGCGGTAGCCACACCTGCCACGGGAATGGCCAGGAAAGGATTGATATCCGTAAAAGTGCTCAGCAGAAAGTAGGAGACGTACCCCCCCAGCATGTAGAACTCACCATGCGCAAAGTTAATCACGCTGAGGATGGAAAAGATCAATGTTAATCCCAGCGCCATTAGCGCATAGATGATTCCCATGACCAGTCCGGTTGTGGTCAGGGATAAGAAGTATTGCATTGGAGTATCCTCCAGATCGTCAGATGGAATGAGACCCTCGGGGTCTTGCCGCGCAGATCGGCGAACCCGCCGCAATCACTACTGCGGGCAATCGGAACCCCGATCTGGGACGGAAAACCCTGAGGGTCTCGCGCAGCGGATCAGATCCGCTTGATAGCCGGCTACGGCGAGGTGTAGATTGGGCCGGTGGCGCGCTCGCGTGGATAGACGACGTTGGCATCGCCGGCGCCCTGGTCCACCTCTGTGTACTGCAAGATGTACGTGTTCGGCGTGGGCCACTGGTGCCACATCCAGGCCGGCTCACTGTCCGGCACCGGGTTGTCCGAGGTGTACTCGAACCAGAAATCCCCCATCACACCCGTGTACTGGATGTTCTCCAGCGCCTCAATGATGGCATCGGGGTCGGTGGAACCCGCCTGCTCAATGCCCATGAGCAACAGGTAGGTGGCGTCGTAGGCTGCCATGGCCGAGCCACCGGGTTGATGTTTGTAGCGCTCTTCGAAGCTCTTCATGAAGGTTCCGGTCTTCTCGTTCCAGAGCGCCTCGGGCAAACCAACGTAGGTGAAGAACACGTACTGTCCACAGTCGCCCACGTTCTCCCAGAACTCCGGATACTGAGCGTCAACGCTGGCGTAGTACGCGGTCTCGGCTGTGGGCGCCAGCCCAAGCTCGCAGGCCTGGCGCACCATGCGGGCGTTCCCGATCCCGGTGATAACGCCGGACAGCATGTCGGGCGGATCCTGTGCGATGCGCTGCAGAATCGGCGTGAAGTCCTCGGTTGCCGGATCGGCAAAGATGACTTCGACGTCGGTGATGCCCAACGCCGCCAACTGCTTCTTCCACTCTTCAGACTGAAGATGCCCGTAGTCTGTGTCCTCGACCACGAAAACGATCTTCTCCCAGCCAACCTCCGCGATGTAGTTTGTGGAGATGCTGCTGTAGAACTCGATCGACGGGGCGATGCGGAATATCTCGGGGTAGCCCGAGGCGGTGACCTGGTCGGCCCAGGGCTCAGCGAAGGCAACGGGAACGTGGTATTTGTGGGCCACTTCCATCTCGGTCAGGGCCACTCCACTGTGGTACTCACCGGTGAGGCCAACCACGCGGTTCTGTGTGATCAGGCGCTCGGTGACAGCCGTGCCTCGTTCCGGCAAACCCTCGGTGTCGCCGAAGATGAGCTCGACCTGTTTACCGAGCACACCGCCGGCCTCGTTGATCTCGTCCACCGCCATTTCGGCTGCCTGTCGCATCTCCGTGCCGGCCTGGTAGGAACCGGGGGCAGACAGCGGGCCAAATCCGCCGATCAAGATCGTTTCGGCCTCAGCCGTAGGCTCTGGCGTCGCTGTGACGACGACTTCCTTCTCCTGAACAACTTGTTTCTCGACAACGACCGTCTCCTTGACGACTTTCTCTTGTGGGACAACGACTGTCTCCTTGACGACTTCCTTCACCACTTGTGGGGTGGGCTGGGCGCAGGCGGCCAGTGTCAGACCGATGACCGCTAGGAGCCCGAACAGCAGAAACCGTTTGTGCTTGAACATTGCTCCTCCTTTTCCTTACAGGGATCTGAGCGAGTTTGAATTGTGGCTCGAGCAAACGTTTTTGTGCCTGATAGAGGTTACCTCGTTATCGCCTTATCACCTCCCTCATACTGTCGATATCACGTCAAAAAGCCGATCAAGTGCTCGCTTCGGCTGTCTCGGGCTGGAAGACGCCCAACCCGGCTGGGGTCCTTGATGACCTGCACCGGTCACCTAAGATGCGGATTGCCAGAGATAGGATAGCTTGTAGGTTTTGAGGATGATGAATGTTTCCGTGCGCCGCATCCCCGGCACGGCCTGTAATTTCTCCAGGAGCGCGATGAGGTGGTCTTGATCGCGACAGAAAACCTCAACCAAAAGATCAAAGGAGCCGGCGGAACGCACGAGGTAGCTAACTTCCTCAAGCCCTCTGATTTCTTGGGCCGCTTTTTCTGTCTGTCCTGGATCGAGGATTACCCCGATGACGGCCGGCGCGCTGAACCCCAGACGGTAGGGGTCTGCAATCCCAACGATGCGCAGAGCGCCAGCCGTAATGAGCTTATTGACCCGATTACGGACCGTGGCTTCTGAGATACCGAGGGACTGGGCGATCTCAGTGTATGGCCGGCGTCCGTCCTCTTGCAGATGCCGGATGACAGCCCGGTCGATGTCGTCCAAAAGGGTTCCCCTTAGAGCCTATCCCGAAACAGTCGGCGCAGCCGTGTCCTGATCCCCGTCGAAGGATGGACGAAGCGGGCGCCCATGCCTGGTTTGAGGACAGGGTTCTAGCGAGTAACTGAGGATTTCGCAGGTGAATACCTTATATTACTACGAAAATCGCAACTTGTCAAGCTTATCTTGCAGCAGAGCGCAGCAAGGTGACCGGCACTTGCGAAATCGGACCAAAAGCGAGCACAACCGTGTCAGTAGAGGCGGTTGTCGAATGAAAACAGGTTTGGAAGTGCCGGTCACCTGAATGCTTGCACCGGGACAAGTGTGGCGGAGAGTAGCCCATGACCGGTTGGGGGAGAGTCGCAGCCGGCGATCCGGGGCTGCCGAAAGGAGGTTGAGCGGACGATGGCGTCGCCAACGTCGCTGCTGACGGCGAGCCAACCAGGGTAGAACGCGGCCCTAACTCGCTTGCGGGCGTTCGTCAAGGGGTGTGTCATCCTCGACTCCAGGCTCC
>JBHHTZ010000066.1:0-11368 GCA_046753605.1 Anaerolineae bacterium | reverse complement strand
ACGTTGAGCCTGGGCCTGCTGGTGGGTGCGATTGTCCTGGTAACGTGAACCGCAGAAGCGCTGGTTTATGAGAGCCTGGTGGAGCGATCAATGAACCGACCTGGAACGTATGTGGAAGCGGGCGTCGTCGCCGGCTCGGGGCACAGCCGGCCCACCGTGCTGACCATCATCAGCCTGGCCAGGCGATTGAGTCAGCACTTGCTAACCGGTCCCACAGAAGCCACCATCGACGAAAGGAGATAACGCTCATGGTAACTGCCATCGTGCTGATCAACGTGGAACGCGCCAAAGTGAATCAGGTCGCCCAGGCTCTGTTGGAGCTGCAGGGCGTGACGGAGGTGTTTTCGGTGGCCGGCCAGTATGACCTGGTCGCCATCCTCCGCACCCAGACGAACGAGCAGATCGCAGACCTGGTGACGGGCTACATCCAGGACGTTCAGGACATCACCCGGACGGAAACACTGATGGCTTTCAAAGTCTACTCCAGCTACGACCTGGAGCATCTGTTTTCGATTGGGGCGGAAAGAGGAGTTGAGTGATGACCGAAAAGAAGGCGGACACGGACAAGGCTGTCAAAAACGTGCAACAGGCCCTGGGCGAGTTCAGGTCGAGCTTGCGCTCCCTGTTGCCGGCAGAGTTCTGGGAGCATCGACGGGCAGCCCGGCGGGAGATGCTGCTGGCTGCGCGCTCGCTGGTCGATGCCGCCATCGAGCACATCGAGCAGCAGAACGCACCGCACCAGAAGCGGGCGCAGAGAATCAAGATCGACTAGCAGGCGCCGGTCAGGTGCCGGTCACTTCCTTGAAAGTGACCGGCGCCTTTGCCATTCCAGACGCGCCTACGTCAGTCGTTGGTAGATGCCGAGCACAGTTTCGGCGGCTTTCTGCCAGGTGAACTGTTTCGCCTGAATAAAACCGCGTTCGCGCAGCGCGGCCCTGAGTTCCTGATCGGTCAGCGCGCGTTGCAGCGCCTGACTGATGCCCTCCACGTCGTGAGGCGATACCAGCAGCGCGGCATCGCCGGCCACTTCCGGCAAAGAGCTGACATCCGACGTGACCACGGGCGTCCCGCACGCCAGAGCCTCCAGCACCGGCAGCCCGAAGCCCTCGTACAGCGAGGGCATAGCCAGTACCTCGGCCGCGTTGTAGAGGGCCGGCAAGTCCCCGTCGCGCACCAGCCCCAGAAACCTGACTCGCTTGCCCATCCCCAGGCGATCCACAGTCTCAAAAATCTCCTGATACAGCCACCCCCGACCGCCAGCGATGACCAGATCGACGCTACTCAAGCGCGCGAAGGCTACGATGAGGGTCGGGTAGTTCTTGCGTGGCTGGAGGGTCCCGACGGACAAAATGAAGGGGCGCTCCAGGCCGTATCGCGCGCATAATTCGGCGATGGCCGGCTCTCCCAGCGGGCGAAAGCGTGGGTCGACGCCGGGGTAGACCACCGTGATCTGCTCTGGATCGGCGTTCAGGTGCGTCACCAGGTCCTGCTTCGTGCTTCTGGAGTCGGCCAGGATGTGATCCGCGCGGGCCACAGATCGGGGGACTGCGCCGGTCAGGTACTCACGCAGCCGGGGATCGGCTGTCTCGGGGGTGGTCAGGAATGAGAGATCGTGGACCGTGAGGACGGTGCGCGCGTGCCGGACGGGGGGCAGCACGAAGTCGGGCGAATGGAAGATGTCCACAGCCCCGGTGAAGGTCTCCACCGGGACCGGCAGTCGCAGTCGCTGCCACAGGATGGCTAGCCAGCGATCGGTGAGGGGGATGGAGCGGACGCGGAAGTTCTCGGGCCACGAGCCGGCCGGCTCCTTCGCGCCCCGGCTCGCCTGGAACAGCACGTACCGGTTGGTCGTGTCCAGCCGCGCCAGCGCCCGGACCAATTCGCGCGTATAGCGGCCAATGCCGGCCTGCTGCTGGATGGCCGGCGTGAAGTCAATTCCGATACGCATAGAGTAGTCAAACTGCCCGTGTGGGGCACCCCAAAACAGGAAGAAAGATGGCTGGATGGCTGGATGGCTGGATGGCTGTGAGTAGTGCAAGCCATCCAGCCATCTAGCCATCTAGCCAACCCTCTTCCCCCCTACTTCGTCTTCTTGCTAAGCAGATACACCACAGACCCGCCAATCAGCAGGCTGAGGAAGCTGATCGTGCGGTCGAGGAGGGCGATGGAGCCGGCCATCTCCTGGTTCACGCCATACAGAATCAGCACGCCGGTCAGGCCGGCCTCGGCAAACCCCAGGCCGCCCGGCGTGAGCGGCAGCGTGGTCAGCAGCGCCGCAAGCAGTCCGAGAAAGATGACCATAGACACTGGCAGACTGACGCCCAACGCCAGGATCACGAACCACACCCGCGCCGATTCACAGGCCCACGCGGTGACGGTGTAGGCCAGCAGTTCCGGGAAACGCTGGAAGGATAGCAGCATGGCGGCCGAGAAACGGGTATACAAATCGCCGGCGCGGTCTGGCAGCCGGCGCCCGATGGCATCGCTGAACCGCTGGAGGAACAACAGCCCGATGATGACGGCAACCACAATGGCGAAGGCGCCGGCCAGCAGTTGGATGATCTGCTGGGGCAGCCGGCCACGGAAACTGATCAGGCCGGCCACGCCCATCAACGTCACCAACACGACGAAGTCCAGCAGACGCTCGGCCACGATCGTGCCCATGGACAGCGAGAATGAGATCCCGCTGTCCTTCTTCAGCAAGTATCCGCGATAGAGATCGCCCAGTTTGGCCGGCACGATGCTGTTGGCAAACCACGAGAGGTAGATGATCTCGACCAGGTCGCGGACACGGGGGATGGAATCCCAGTCCACCTCGGCGTTGTGGAGCAGCCGGCGCCAGCGGTAGCCCCGCGCCGCGAAGGACGAATAATAAACCACGATGGCCGCCGCGTACAGCAGGGGGTTCGCCTGCTGCATGTTGGCCCAGACTTCCCGGAAATCGATGTCAACCCGGGTTGCCAGGAAATACAGCATAACCAGCGCGATGCCGAACGAGGCCAGCGTCCGCACATTGAGAAACCGGTCTTTCAGGGAGATTTCAGCCGGCGGCGGCGTGTCAACTTCAATCTCTAGCGATTGAGCTTCTTCGATGGCGATGATATTCCCTCTCTTCCAAGTGCCGACACCAGCCCCCGCGCCAGGGCCAGGTGTACGCCCATACCATGGACGTACATGTTGTCGAAGAAGTTGTGAACGACCAGAGCAATCAGAACGCCCAGCACGCCAATGGCCAGGCCGCGAACCGCCGGCGCCGGCGCCCGGCGAGCCACCTGCCAGGTGTGCCCCACGGCCGAGACCACGAAGGCCAAATACGCCAGCAGGCCGATAAACCCAATCTCGGCGGCCATGTTAAAGTAGATGTTGTGCGCGTGCCCCAGGGCCGTGGGCCACTTCGGCAGCCGGTAGTCGGCGTACGCCGCTTCGTAGTTGCCGATGCCGATGCCCGTCCAGAAATGATCGCGCCACATGTCCCAGGCAGCCTGCCAGTGGGCGACGCGCTCCAGCGTGGCGAAGTTGGCGTCGGTGATGTTGGCTCCGCGCGCGTCAAGCGTGGTGAAGGTTGCCACGGCGCTGCCGATCCGGCCCTCGATCGAGGCCGGCAGGACATTGAAGCCGCCGAGCAGCACGAAGACGACGGCGAGCGCAGATACCAGCCACAGGAGCGTGAAGACTCGTCGCCGAAGCGCCCGCGCTCCCGGGCCCGACGCCACATCCGTCAGAATGGCAACCGCCCAGGCCACTCCCACGGCAATCAGACCGGCCATCGCCCCCAGCCACGCCCCGCGCGACCAACTTAGGGCCAGGCCGGCGACCAGCACACCGCAGACGCCGGCGAGCGCGATAGTGGGGATTGGGGATTGGGGATTGGGGATTGGGGATTGGAGACCCGCCCTGAGCGCAGGCGGGGGATTGGAGGGCTTGCCGTGCCCTGAAACATTCCCCCTTCCCCTCTCCAATATCCAATATCCAATATCCAATATCCAATATCCAATATCCAATCCCCATTTTCCCCGCGCTTCCATGCCGGTTGCGATGACGGACGCCACGAGCAGACTGACGGCAATCGGCAGGCTGTGGTTCATGTATCCCCCGAACGGGTTGGGCTGGGCGAAGGTTCCGGAGGCGCGGTAGAGCCGGCCACCCAGAATCGCGAATTGCGGCGGGCCGATGTGTAGCAGGGAGCCGGCCACACCCTGGAGCGCGCTCAGGCTGCCGGCCAGGAGCAATGCCGCCGTCAAGATCACGCCCGTCCGCCCATTCTGCACCATGTTGAAGGTCAGCACGTACACGACGAGGATTTCGCCCCATTTCACCAGCTCCTTCGCCGTTGGCGGCACGGCGTACATGCCGGTGGCCGATAACAGCATGGCCCCCAGGAGCAGCAGCAGGGGGAGCAGCAGCGGCGGCGATTGAATCCGAAGCCGGCGATGCGCAATCCCGTGCCCCAGCCAGGCCGCCAGCGTCAGCCCAACGAGGTACTCCGTCGCTCCGACCCCGAAGCCGGCCAGTGGCAGGCCCCGGATCAAACCAAAGGGCACTGCGAACGGCAGCGCCCACAACCCGATCTCCGGCCGTAGCAGCAATGCGATCACAAAGGCAATGCCAGCCACACCTGCCGCGGCCAGCGACAGAGGGGCGACTGCCAGGGCGATCCCCGCGAGGATCAGGAGAATGGAGATTGGAGAATGGGGATTGGATATTGGATATTGGATATTGGATATTGGAGACCTGTCCTGAGCCTGGCCAAAGGATTGAAGACCTAGGGCTGTGGGGTGGGCACGGGAGGGATGAACTCGCCTTGCACAAGCCCAATATCCAATATCCAATCTCCAATCTCCAATCTCTAATCCCCAGCCTCTACGTTTCTCTTGCACTGTGATATCCTGCTGCGTGGAAGCCGGCTAGCGCTCGCTGCGAGAGAGTTGTTCCTGGAACCACGCGATGGTCTTTGCCATCCCCTCGTCCAGTCCCACTTTCGGCTTCCATCCCAACAACTGTTGGGCTTTGGTGATGTCAGGACAGCGGCGCGTGGGGTCGTCGGGGGGGAGAGGTTGGTAGACAATGCCGGCGGCGTTGCCCGTCAGCTCGTTTATCTTCCTGGCGAAATCCAGGATGCTGATCTCGCGTGGATTTCCCAGATTGACCGGTTCATTCTCCGGCACGCCGATGAGCCGCACAATTCCTTCGACGAGATCACTGACATAGCAGAACGCCCGCGTCTGGGAACCATCGCCGTAGACGGTGAGCGGCTCGCCCCGCAGGGCCTGCCCCACAAAGTTGGGCACAACCCGACCGTCGTCCAGCATCATGCGCGGTCCGTAGGTGTTAAAAATGCGAACGATGCGCGTATCAATCTCGTGAACCCGGTGGTAGGACATGGTAATCGCCTCGGCGAAGCGTTTGGCCTCGTCGTACATGGCGCGCGGACCGATGCAGCTCACGTTGCCGCGATAGCTCTCTGGCTGGGGATGGACCTCGGGGTCGCCGTAGACTTCGGAGGTGGACGCCAGGAGGAATGTGGCGTGGTTGGCTTTTGCCAGTCCCAGGCAGTTGTGGGTGCCCAGGCCGCCGACTTTCAGAGTCTGGATCTGGAACTCGGTGTAGCTCTTGGGGCTGGCCGGCGATGCGAAGTGCATCACCACATCAACCGCGCCGTCAACTGAAATGTGCCTGGAAACGTCGTGCTGGATGAACTCGAAGCCTGGCCTGTCCATTAAATGCCGGATGTTGGCCAGGCTGCCGGTGATCAGGTTGTCGATGGCCACAACTTGGTGACCATCACCGATGAAGCGGTCGCACAGGTGGGACCCGATGAAGCCGGCCCCGCCCGTTATCACAATGCGCATGGTGTTGTTCCTCACTGGTCACTGCTCCGAAAATAGTTAGCTAGTTGGCTGGATGGCTGGATGGCTGAGCACTCTGCAAGCCAACAAGCCATCTAGCCATCTAGCATTTTCGTGCTTCAGGGTGTCCCACCCGGACATGTTGACTACTCAGGAATACGAACCCTTGCGAAGGCCTGACCCGGCCCAGGGGTTGACGAGCAGATTCTGGGCCGGCCGTGTCCTCGCAAGCCGAGACCGCTCTATTGGCAAGGCTATTCGTAACCTTAGCAAGGGTGGCTGAGTAGTCACCCTGCTGGGTATGGTTGTTGCTCCATGAAACCAGAACTCATGATCAGTACTTGAGAATTTGGCACGTGGAGCAGATCTTCGGCTTATATGTCATTCCGAGCCGCAGGCGAGGAATCCCTGAAACCGCACTCCGGCAACCCGGATTCGCTGGGGAAGAAACCGACCGGCCCGACCAGGCATGTTGGCAGGCTGACCGGCGAGCCGTGCCTTTCGTTGTACGGCCTCAGGGATTCCTCACTCCGCTGGCGCTCCGTTCGGAATGACATGGGACGGGTGGTTTCCCGACGAGTTCCTATCCGTGACCGGCCAAATCGGCGGGTCCGTGACCCGCCTGGAAGCAAGTTTTCTCGAGTACTGATTATACCACACGGCTAGCACGCGGTCTATTCTGAGTGGCTTGCGCCCGCTGCCGGCGCGCCTCGAACAGGATGACGCTGGCGGCAACGGCGGCGTTCAGGGATTCGGCGGCGCCGGCCATGGGGATGGCGATGCGGCCCGTGGCCAGCCGGCGGGCTTCCGGGCCGGCGCCCAGGGCTTCGCCGCCAATGATCAACGCCGAGGGTGGGGTCCAATCGACATCGTAGTAGGTGCGCCGGGCGGCCGCATCGGCCAGCCAGACCGACCGAGCTGTGACCAGCGAGGCAATCGCCGGCCAGTCTTCGGCTACAGTCGTCGGCAGCCGGAAATGAGCGCCCATGCCAGCTCGCACAACCTTCGGATTGTACGGGTCCACGGCGCCGGGGGCCAGGATCACGTGATCCACGCCGGCTGCGTCGGCAGTTCGCAACAGCGCGCCCAGGTTGCCCGGGTCGTGTACGCCGTCGATAACCAGAGCCAGTGTGGGATCCGGCGGCGCCGGCAACTCCGGAAAGGGCACGACGGCCAGGATACCCTGCGGCGTCACAGTGTCAGCGGCCGCCTGTAGAACCTGGTCCGTAACCTCGTGAACATCATCCGTCAGGCGGCGGAGGTCCCGGAGCAAGGTCTGTCCACGCTGGCTGGCCAGTAGTTCGTCGGTGTGCAGAATGAAGGCCGGCGGGATGCCCGCTTTCACAACCTCTTCCAACAGCCGGACGCCCTCCACCAAAAAGCGCCGCTCCGTGTAACGGTAGCGACGCCGGTGCAGGGCGCGCGCGAGTCTGACTTTGCTGTTGCTGGTGCTCGTGATCATCGTAGAGACCAGGCCCGATCGCCTGTCCCTACAGTTGAGCGGCTTCCCTGGCGACAGCGGCCAACTCAGCGAAGGTGTCGGGCTCTCGGACGGCGATATCGGCCAGGACCTTGCGGTTGAGCTCAACGCCGGCCTGCTTCAGCCCGTGCATGAAGCGTCCGTACGACAGATCGTGCTGCCGGGAGGCGGCATTGATCCGCTGTATCCAGAGCCGTCGAAAATCACGCTTCTTCCGCCGGCGATCGCGGTAGGCGTACGCCCGTGATTTCATAAGGGCTTCGTTGGCGCGTTTGTACAGCCGGCTGCGAGAACCCCACTGTCCCTTTGTTGCCTTCAGAACTTTCTTATGCCGCCGTCGGGTCTGGGGACCCCCTTTGACTCTCGGCATGACTTAACTTCTCCCGTGTTGGTCGGTATGGTTATGTGCGTCTTACCCCGGCCTGTGATCAGTCATCAGTCATCAGTGGTCAGTGATCAGTGATCTATGATCGCCGAAGGTCTCCTGACCGAGGCGAATCGGGCTCGGTCGGGAGACCTTCGCCCATCATAGGGATGACTGATCACTGATTACTGATTACTGATCACTGCTACAGATAGGGTGCCAGGCGCTGGATACGCTTCTTGCTGGCAAACTCTTCCACTTCCATGTACTCGTCGAAGAGGCGCTTCACGCGCTTGGACTTCTTGCGCCGCAGATGGCTCTTCCCGATCTTTACGCGCATCAGCTTACCGCTTCCGGTTCGCTTGAACCGCTTGGCAGTCGCTTTGTGGGTTTTGATCTTTGGCACGTTTGATTCCCCCAAACTACACATCGGCAGGGTGGCTGGCAAAGCCGCCCTGAAAAGACCGGACAGCAGGCCCAGTCTCCTGTCATCTGTACGATTCGTTGTTCCAGTCGGTCAATCTGTCTTCAGCCCAAGGACCATGAGCATGGTCCGGCCTTCCATGCCGACCCTCTGCTCCACCTGGGCAATGTCAGATAGTTCCTCCGCGATTTCCTGCAGAATAGCCCGACCGATTTCCGGATGTGTGATCTCGCGGCCTCGGAAGAGAACACGGACTTTGACCTTCGCCCCTTCCTGCAACCACTCACGAGCACGCTTGACCTTGAAACCGCGATGATACTCATCGGTCTTAGGCCGCATCCGAATCTCTTTGACCTCAATTGTCTTCTGCGCTTTGCGCGCCTCGCGCTCCCGCTTTGCCCGTTCATAGACGTACTTGCCGTGGTCCATGACTCTGCACACGGGAGGATCGGCGTTTGGAGCAACTTCGACAAGATCAAGCCGCTGTCCACGAGCGGCATTCAAGGCTTCGCGCAGGGGCACAACGCCTATCTGCTTCCCGTCCTTGCCAATCAGGCGAACTTCGCGCGCTCGAATCTGTTCGTTTATGCGGTATCCTGGTTTGCTTATCTCTCCACCTCGGGTCAAAATCGAGATCAAATTCCAGACCTCAGAATGGTAACATAGTTGACCGATTAAGTCAAACGGAGGCTCGCCCGTGAAAGACGGGAAGCGCGCGCAAAGCACGAGACGAACGGGATCATAGACCTCGTTTCTCATCGACGGCTGACCGGGCCATTCCCAGGAAATCTTCGACGGACATGGCCCCCAGGTCTTCCTCAGTGTGCAGACGGACTGCCACGCCGCCGGCCTTCATCTCTCGATCACCGGCAACCAGCATGTACGGAATCTTCTGGAGCTGCGCATCGCGGATCTTGGCGCTCATGCGCTCGCTGCGCGCGTCGATCTCCACACGCAGGCCGGCTGCCTTCAACCGCTCTGCCACCTGCTCGCAGTACGGGATGTGGCGGTCGGCGATGGGGATCATGATGGCCTGCACCGGAGCCAGCCAGACGGGGAAGGCCCCGCCGTAGTGCTCGATGAGAACCCCGAAGAATCGTTCCATAGAGCCCAGCAGCGCGCGGTGGACCATGTACGGCTGGTGCTCCATCCCATCTTCACCCACGAAACGCAGGTCAAACCGCTCTGGCAAGTTGAAGTCAAACTGAATGGTGGTCAGTTGCCAGGCGCGTCCCAGGGCGTCCTTCACGTCAATGTCGATTTTTGGCCCGTAGAAGGCCCCCTCGCCGGCCTTGATCCGGTATTCCAGTCCGCGGCTATTCACCGCCCGCTCCAGCGCCTCCGTGGCTACGTCCCACTGGGCCGGCTCGCCAACGTACTTCTCAGGACGGGTCGAAACGTAGATGTCGAACTCCTTGAAGCCGAACGCTTCCAGCATGTCCAGGCTGAAGTCCAGCACGCGCTTGATCTCGTCTTCGACCTGGGCCGGCGTGCAGAAGATGTGGGCGTCGTCTTGCGTGAAGCCGCGAACCCGCAGCAGGCCATGGAGCACACCGGAACGCTCAAACCGATACACCGTCCCCCACTCAGCCAGGCGCATTGGCAGATCGCGATACGACCGGCGGTCGGTCTTGTAGATCATGATGTGGAACGGGCAGTTCATGGGCTTGAGGTAGTACTCCAGCCCCTCGATGTTCAAGGGCGCGTACATGCTCTCACGGTAGAAGTCCAGATGTCCACTGGTCTCCCACAGCCGGCTGCGCCCGATGTGCGGTGTGTAGACGATGTCGTAGCCGCCCTCCAGGTGTTGCTGTCGCGCGAAATCTTCGATGATGGTGCGAATCATGCCACCCTTGGGATGCCACAGGATCAGGCCGCCGCCAACCTCGCCAGGGGCGGTGCTGAACAGGTCCAGTTGCACACCCAGCCGGCGGTGGTCCCGCTTCTCGATCTCTGCCAGCTTCGCCAGATAGGCCTCGAGTTGGGTCTTGTTCTTCCATGCCGTGCCGTAAATGCGCTGCATGGTCGGGTTACGCTCATTGCCACGCCAATAGGCCGCGGCCGTGTTCAGCAACTTAAACGCATTGCGCTTGACGTAGCCCGTATGGGGCACATGTGGCCCTCGGCACAGGTCCACAAACTCGTGGTGCCTGTAGATCGAGATGGGCACTGGTGCCGCGACGGGTTCGCCGTATTCATCGACGTTGCCGGCGTCGAGCTCGTCGATCAACTCCAGTTTGTATGGGTTGTCTTTGAACAGCTCGCGTGCCTCGCCGGCAGAGACCTCGCGACGCTCATACGGCCAGCGCCCCTTGACAATCTCCCGCATCCGCTCCTCGATCGCCTCCAGATCGTCGGGCGAGAAGGTGCGGGGTTTGCCGGCCTCATCCACACCGAGGTCGAAGTCGTAGTAGAATCCGTTCTCGATGGGCGGACCTATGCCTAGCCTGGCCTCGGGGAAGCGCTCCAGCACAGCTTCCGCCATGATGTGGGCCGCAGAATGGCGCAGTTTGTGCAGCAACTCCTTGTCCTGGTTGCCATCCTCGGCGACGCCCTCCACTTCTTCAACTATCGGCTCTTTCACTGCCATCGGATTACTCCTCTCTCAAATCAAAAAGCCTCTCGCCCGCAATGGGACGAGAGGCTCGTACTCCCGTGGTTCCACCCACATTCGACAACGGACATGCTGCCGTTGCCCTCCTACGACTGATAACGGTTGTCATCCGGCTACGCCTACTCAATTAGTCAGGTAGTAGTTTGGTCGGTTGGTCGCCTAGTCGTTCGGTCGGTTGGTCGCCTAGTCGGTTGGTCGATCCGACCATCTGACTACCCGGCTACCTGACCAATCGACTATTTGACTACCTGACAACATCCTCTTTTCGGGTAGCAACTCCCAGGGGGTTTTCGGTGAGGCCGTGGCCGGCGGAGCTTTCAGTCGGCGACCCCGCCTCCCTGCGACCGGTCTCTCACGTACTCGTCCTGATCATCGCCGTTTGGTCGGTTGGTCGATTAGTCGCTTAGTCATTTGGTCGATTAGTCGCCTGGTCGTCGGACTATTCGACTAAACGACCACCTGACTAATGGGCGGTAGAGGACTTGAACCTCTGACCTCCACGATGTCAACGTGGCGCTCTAGCCAACTGAGCTAACCGCCCGGACGAGGTTCATTATAGCATGGAAACCCCGATTTGCCAAGTGTTGGCGCAGACCCTAAAGGTTTCGGAACCCTTTAGGGTCTGGCCGCTATGTAAGAA
>JBHHTZ010000065.1:0-11466 GCA_046753605.1 Anaerolineae bacterium | reverse complement strand
GCGAGAACTGGGGATTAGTCGTTGTTGCGCTGCTGGTCTTGGGAGCCGTTCTGGGACAGAGCGCTCTGCTACTGATCGCCGTGTTGCTGGTGACTGTGCTGCCGGTGAGCTGGCTGTGGAACCGCCTGGTTTTGCGGCGTGTCACGTACACCCGACGTCTCAGTGAGCAGCGTGTCTTCGCCGGCGAGAGCGTGAACCTGTCTGTGTCGCTGGCCAACGCCAAGATCCTCCCCATTCCCTGGCTCAAGGTGGATGACTTGTTTCCAAGTGACTTGAAACTCGCCGGCCGCACACTGGCGTCAGCACACATTCCACGCCGCAATAGCCTGACCCATGCCACCTCCCTGGGACCCTACGAAGCCATGCGTTGGGACTATGACATCGAGTGCAAGCGGCGCGGGTTTTTCTTCTTCGGGCCGGCCCACCTCCTATCTGGCGACATCTTCGGCCTGTTCCAACGGGACCGGGAGGACGACAGCATGGACCGTTTGATCGTCTACCCTCGCGTAGTTGATCTTCCCGAACTGGGCTTTCCGGGCAAAGACCCCTTCGGCGAGCAGAAAGCGGCACAGCGCATCTTCGAGGACCCAAGTCGCACCATCGGGGTCCGCGAGTACCACCCCGAGGATTCCATGAAACGGGTTCACTGGAAGGCCACGGCCCGCCAGGGCGATCTTCAGGTGAAAGTCTACGAGCCGACGATCACGCAGCAGTTGATTGTCTTTCTGAACGTGGCAACCTTCCCCCAACCCTGGATGGGGGTCAATGTGGGGCGGCAGGAGCAGGTGATCAGCATCGCGGCATCGACCGCTTTCCACGCGACGAATCGCAAGTTCGCGGTGGGACTGATCGCCAACGGAAGTGTCCCCAACTCCGATCAGCCGATCAAAGTCTTGCCCAGTCGTGCGCCTGACCAGTTGACGCACATTCTGGAAGCTCTGGCGGCCGTGACCACTTTTGCTACGAGCAGTATCGATCAGTTGCTGAAGGCGGCCAGCCCCGGCCTGGCATGGGGCGCCACCTTTGTCGTGATCACGGCTGTAGTCACTGATCCGCTGCTGGCGGAGGTCATGCGGCTGCGGGATGCCGGTCGCCGGCTGGTCCTGGTGTCCACCGATCCTCAGTTCAAGGAGACGGGAGCGCCGGGTGTGACCGTCTATCACCTGCCGGCGACGCAGATCGGGTTCGCCGGCCAGTGGGACGGAGGGCAAAATGGGGCTTAACTGGCGACGCGAGTTGCTGTTGCTCTCGATGGCCGGCATGGATGCCAGTTGGCTGGCCGGCTGGGCTGTGATTCTGCTGGGAGCCGGCCAGACAGCCGGCCTGGCCACGGCCTGGCTCAGCACCTTTGCGCTTTACGTCATGGCCACCACCACAGCGCGGACGTTGATCCGGCGACGCACGCAGCGCAGTGACTGGATTATCGGAGGGTTGGTGTTCGTCAGCACGCTGGTGTTCATCAATCTCAATCTCTACCCGCACAACGGCCCGTTCGATCCGAGCTGGCTCAGGGCAGTGGTGGAAGACTTCGCCGCCGGCTCGCGTAGATTGCCGCGTGAGCTTGTTGGGCTGTTCATCGGATTCTTCATCTGGTTCCAGGGCCTGCGTCTGCCGCGCCGGCCGGCGGGCATCCGCACGATGGCCCAGCAGTTTCAGATCGGCCTGGCCCTCATCGTGGGGTTGGCCATGATGTCCACTCGGTTTCCCGTCAGCGTCGGGGGCGTGATCGCGACCTACTTTGCCACCAGCCTGTTGTCGCTGGCTCTGACGCGCATCGAGGAAACAGCCCGCACCGAGGGTGGCGCCGCCTCGCCCTTTGGACGAAAGTGGCTGATGACGCTGGCCGGCGCTTTGCTGGCGGTGGGGGCGATTGCGTTGGTTGGGCGGCTCCTGTTCACCGTTGAAACGGTGCGCGCGCTGCTGCGTCCCCTGGCTCTCGCAGCCGCCGCAGTCGTGACGGCATTCGGGTTGCTGCTGGCGATCCTGGTACAGTATCTTCTCTTTCCCATCATCCTCCGGTTGTTCGGTGGTCGGATATCGGGGGAGCGATTGGAGCTGCAACAGCCACAGGTGTTTCAGCAACAAGAGGTTGAGGGAACCACGCGGCTGCTGATCCGCCCTGAGGTGCTCCATGCCTTGCGGGTGGCGGGTCTGTTCTTGCTGGTGTTGATTGCACTGTGGCTGGTGGTTCGCTCGTTCCGGCGCTGGCGTAGCCTGCCGGAAACCGCCGGCGGCGCCCGCGAGACCGCCAGGCCAGACAGCAGCCTGGCTGACGATGTGCTGGGGTACCTGCGGGACCGGTGGCAGCGACTGCGGGAGATGGCAGACATTCGCCGGCTGCTGCAACTGCGCGGGGCCGCCTCCATCCGCGCCATCTATGCCAACCTGCTGGCTCTCATGGCCGCGGCCGACTACCCGCGACAGGCCGGCCAGACACCGTACGAGTTCGAGCCGACCGTCGCGGAGGTGTTGCCGGCACGCGAGACCGAGATCAGCTCAATAACGAATGCTTACGTTCGAGCGCGCTACGGCGAACAAGACGTGAGCGACGACGAACTGGAGGGCCTGCGCGAGGCATGGCGGCTCGTGCGGGCTGATGGAGAAAGACTCGTCGAGGGGAAGCCAGTTGTCAAGACATCGAAGTAACTACCCAGCGAAGCTTCGCCTCAAACCGACAAGGGGTCAACAACTTCTCACGGATGGATAAAAACACGGATAAAAACAACAGAGAAAGTCAGATTCTATCCGTGTTTCTTTCTATCCGTGAGGAAAACTTGCTCTGTTTGTAAAGAATTCCCTGCCTCAAGGAATTCAGGCCCCCGCTGCTGGCGGTTGAAACCGCGCTTACCATTGCGAAGCCGCTGGGTAGTTACTCGTGAGGGATTTGTATGGCGAAGTTCATATTTGTGACCGGCGGTGTTGTGAGCGGCCTTGGTAAGGGCGTCACCGCTGCCGCTATCGGCCGAATTCTGAAATCTCAGGGCGTCAAGGTATCTATTCAGAAACTCGACCCCTACATCAACATGGACCCCGGCACCATGAGCCCCTACCAACATGGCGAGGTCTTCGTCCTGGAAGAGGGGGCGGAAACTGACCTGGACCTGGGGCACTATGAGCGGTTCATCGATGAGAACCTGCCGAACGACAGCAATATCACCACTGGCCAGGTTTATTCCGAGGTGATCGCCAAAGAGCGCAGAGGCGACTTCCTGGGGGCCACAGTCCAGACTGTTCCGCACATCACCAATGAGATCAAGCGACGCATAGCCAGTTGTGCCCGGAACAGCGGCGCTGAGGTTCTCATCGTAGAGGTAGGTGGCACAGTCGGTGACATAGAGGGTCAACCCTTCCTTGAGGCAATCCGCCAGATGCGGCATGACGTCGGTCGCGAGAATGCCCTGTACGTGCATCTGACGCTCCTGCCCTATCTGTCATGGTCTGGTGAAGTCAAGACGAAGCCGACCCAACATAGCGTCAAGGAGCTGCGAGGCATCGGAATCCAGCCGGACGTGATCATCATGCGCACAGATCGGCCCGTAGAGAATGCGATTCTGGAAAAGGTGGCCCTGTTCACGGATGTGGAACCCCGGGCTGTGATCCCGCTCGTGACCTCGGAGACTGTGTACGAGGTGCCGCTGGTGTTGGAGAGCGCTCGACTCGGGGACTACGTGGTGAGCCGGCTCAACCTCCAGGCAGCAGCGCCGGATCTTGATGAGTGGCGAGAGTTAGTAGCCCGCATCAAAGCTCGAAAGCCACAAATCAACATCGCCATCGTCGGCAAGTACGTGGAGTTGCCGGACGCGTACATGAGTGTCAAGGAGGCGTTGCTCCATGCCGGCATCGCCCACACCGTGGACATCGACATTGCATGGGTCGATTCGGAAGACCTGGAGCATCAGCGAGGTTGGGAGGCAGTGTATCAGGCCGATGGCATTGTCGTGCCGGGTGGGTTTGGCCATCGCGGGATGGAGGGCAAGATCGCGGCGGCACGCTACGCGCGGGAGCACCAGGCGCCGTATCTCGGTCTCTGCCTCGGCATGCAGATCATGGTGATCGAGCTGGCGCGCCACGCTCTGGGTTCCGAGGAGGCCAATAGCACCGAGTTCAACCACCGAACCCCGTATCCGGTCATCGATCTGCTGCCTGAACAGCGTGGCATCTCGGACATGGGTGGAACCATGCGGTTGGGTGCATATCCGTGTCGGGTGCGGCGGAACACCCGCGCCTGGAGTGCGTACGGTCAGGAGATGATCAGTGAGCGACGCCGGCATCGCTTCGAGGTGAACAACGAATATCGGGCGATGCTTGAGCGGGCCGGCCTCGTCGTCAGCGGCACCAGCCCCGATGGCAACCTGGTCGAGATTGCCGAGATTGCCGATCACCCGTGGATGTTGGGCAGTCAGTTCCACCCGGAGTTCAAATCGCGCCCCAACCGTCCCCACCCGCTGTTCCGCGATTTCGTCGGAGCAGCGAAGCAGCACAGGTATGGCCGGCCGGCAAGTGGCGAAGCCCGGCTCGAGATGGAAGAGGTGATCGACTAGCCTGCAGAGGCAGCCGGGCGGATGCGTGATCCGTGAGAGATCGATCTGCACACGGAGCACGCATCCCGTACCTTCAGATCACGGCCTGGGTTGCAGCGTTGAACGGGAATCGCTTTCTGTGTCGCCAGGGTGCCATATTCCAGATTGATCGGGTGCTAAGTCTGGAACAGGTATGCCGTCTTCCGATGGGGTCCGCTGCCATGCCGGACTCTTCTCCCAGCCTGGCGGTGTGAGGTCTCGTAGAACATCCGCGCCGGCCTCCGTTGCAGCGTCTGGCGTCAGATAACTGTTGGTGGTGGTGCTGCCGGCCGGCGACCCCTGTCCGCTGTAGACTTCGATTTCCTGGAGATCAACCTCTTGCTGGCCGGTCTGGCTGAAAGCGACCAGACGCACATAGCGCGTGCTTATCGGCTGAAACGACGCTGTGTCCTGGCCGCCCGAGCTGGTCCCTTCGTAGAGGGGCCACCAGGCCCAATAGCCGGTCCACCCGGTCCACACAAAGGTCCACGCGAACAACCGATACCGGTCAGCGTACGCATCACCCCAGTACAGGTCTACCTGCGTGACATCGTACGTGTCGCCCAGGTCCACGTAGAAGGATGACACGCCGAAGTCGATGGCTGGGTCTGGTCGCCAACTGGTGGTTGTGTCAACATCCGTTGCGTTGGCCGGTTCGTAGCCGGACTGGTAGGAAGTGGCATACGCCGGCTTGCCAGCAGCCAGGTTCTCGGATCCCTGAGTCTCATCTGGGAAGTAGTAGACTTCGAACTCGCGGATGGAGAAATTGAGGGCATCTGGAGCAGGGCCATACATGCTGATGGCCACCGCATCGCCGTAAATGGCAGAAAAACTGACGAAGTCCAGGTCTCCATCGCCGGCCACCTCGTCAGCCACCGGTTGCCAGTAGCCGTAGTAGCCACCCACCAGGACACTGATACGATAATGTGTGGCATAACCAGCCCCCCAGTTGACAGCAACCTGATTCACCCACTGGGGACCATCGAGAATAACGTACAGCCACTGCCGATAGTAGGGAGAAGATTCCCATGCAGTTTCCGGGTCGCCATCTACCGCGAAAGAGGGTGGATAGCGGAAGTCATACGTGGATGCAGCCGAAGGGCGATTGAGCGCCAGGTTTTCGAGGCTGCCATAGCCTTGGGAAAATGCGACCCAGTCAAGTGGGCCGTACGGCAGGCCGACTGCCGGCAGCATCGCCAGTGCGATGACCAGCAGCACGAGGATAAGTACAGGAGAAACGATTCGCTTCATCAGGTCCTCCAAAAGGGCATTATGGGCAGGCCGCCCCCCTGTCGGCCCCGTTTCAGGTTCCAGGCCCTGGGCAGTTGTACAGGTATTTGGATGGATGCAATTGGGCGTCTCTTACCTTTGCGCCGCGTTAGCCCGGCAGAACAATACCGCCCTCGGTGCGCACCTCCCCGGTCAGCCCCAGCTTACGGCGCAGAAGGTCCACATCGTAGGCCGGTTGGCCGGATTCCGCACGCTCCCGTTCGATCTCCTCCAGCATGTCCAGCAACGTCTGGACCATTTCGGCGCCGTCGGGTGTTTCCACCATCTCCCTCGGCGTCTTTCCATTCCACTCCGGCGCCGGCTCGTCCAGCCAGCGTTCATAGTGCAGATCAAGAGCCGTGGTGATGATCCGGCCCTGCATGCGGCGCGCGATGGCGCGGGCTGCGTCCACCGGGTCCATTTCGTGCTGCGCGATGGCCGGCACTTCGATAGGCTCCATATCCTGAATCAGGAAGTGGTTCAACAGGTAGCCGGCCTCGTTGAGAAAATCGTTCCAGTCGGCGCCGTATCGCGCTTGTTGCCATGCCTCGAAGCGCGGTTGAACGAACTCACGTAGCGGCTCGCCGGCATCGGGCAGCAGCGGCATGACGCCTGGCGCGAAACGAAGGGAGCCACCCACCGGCAGCAGCCGACCCATCAACAGCGAGCCTTTGAGCACGGACTGATCCTCACCGATTGGTTCAGCCGATCTGACTTCGTCAGTGAACACATCCTGCAGATCAAGGCGATCATCCGCAGCATCGGTCACGTCGTACACGCTGACATGCGTCTTGACCCAGTCGCGGATCAGGTCTTGCTCCAGCGGCGTCAGCTCGGCCTGTTGCACCTCCACGAACACTTCTGCGACTCGCTTGCGAGTGCTGGTGCGATAGTCGAAGACGTACCAGTCCAGGAACCGGCTGCGCTCAAGCAGACCCAGAGCCGACATGGCAGGCAGAGGAACGCGATTATCCCAGTACAGGTCCCACGCCGAAGCGAACTCTGCCACGAGACGACCCTGCACGCCGAACTCCCAGGTTCGCTGACCAAGCGTCTCCCAGGCACGCTCCAACTGCAAATGCTGGCGCTGGATCTCCTGGTCGATACGCCAGTGACAGCGCTTGTACTTCTTCCCGCTGCCACATGGGCAAGGATCATTTCGGCCAACTGATGCCATTATCTATTCAGTCTCCTGTTCTTCCCACAGATCATTCATCTTCTCATAGTTCGGCGGGAACTTCCCTTGATAGCGCAGGAAGCTGGGGATGGGGTAGCGTACGCCGCCTTTGTGGGTGCCTTCCAGTCCTTCGACGATACCGGCCATGCGAGATGCCGGCACTGCGAACGCCATCTCGTGATCTTCGGTCTGGGCGAAGACGCGGTCGCCGTAGCACGGCAGAATCACCTGCGGCTCGCCGCTCTTCAGGGTCTCGATGACGACGTCCGCGCAGTCAATCCGCCCCGAGAAGCTGGATGTGATGCGGCCGCCTTGCTTCCAAAGCGCAGCCGTCACCAGCCGCATCACCTGCCCCGGCGTGCCGTAGATGAGAACGACATCAGGCTCGAAGGTGCAGCGGTGTATCGGGGCCAGGACGATGTGCTCGTACTCGCCGTACTCGAACTTGGGGGTTTCGGCCTCTGTTCGTTGGCCGGCCTCCGGCGTCTCGGTGTACATGCCGGCACACGCATGCCCCTCGACGTAGTAGTCCAACAGCGGCGCGAAGCCGAAAACCGCCTTGGCCAGCGGACACGACAGGTCATCGCGGCCAATGGCGATAGGCCAGCCGTAGCGACGCGCAATAGCAAAACCCTGACAGATGGCCGACTGGAAGCCCAGGTCCTCCGCCGGCCGCTTCACCCGATCGGGAATCGGCTCGCCCTCTTTCAGCATCTTGATCGCGACCGGGAATGAGGCCGGCCGGATGTGTTTCTGCAGTGCCTCTGCAAATTGCTCAGTGGCTCCCATTGATCACCTCCGGTGCCAGTAGTTCTGCGCCAGTGATAGTTGGGGTAGAACCCGCACTATGCAGCCGTTGAAAGTTGTTGGCGCAGAAGACGGCTAGCCAGATCGCCCACCGGGACGCCGAGTTGCTCAGCCCGTGCGCGCAGGGCGACAACTACATCCTCAGCGATCTCGATCTCATAGTACCGTGCTCGAAACTCGGCTTCGAATTCGACTGTACGAAAGGCGTCGGGATAGTCAGTAGTACCGTGCGTATCCCAGAACTCTGCTGCCTCTTCGTAGCTAGAGAACTCGTCTGGAATAGGGTCAACGCGCTCTTTTTTGGCCATCGTAGTACCTCACGGATAGCGCATCACATCTTCCAGCATCCGTCGAAACCGCTGTATCTCCTCATCAACCCGCACCCGACGCCACTGCAATTTCGATATGGGTACGGTCAGATTGAAGTTGTCGATGCGCTGGTTGAGCTTGCCGGCCCGCTCGCGATACGCTGTGACGCGCCTGTCACGCGCCACCGCAAGCTCTTCCAGACGTGACGCCACTTCCGGCTCTGGCTTGCCGGCGAGTGCTGTCCGCTCTTCCAGGCGCCAATCGACGAAGCTGTCTAGCAGTTGGCGGACCGCCTTGCGCTCAGCGCGAATCCACTTGTCGTCCTCGATCCACGATGGAGCGAAGCCGGCGTTCTTCAGAATTCGATTGACCATCCGCAGCTCCGGCGGCACGTGTTCGTCGTCCCAGCGTAGGGGCCGGCCCTTGCCCGGCAGGTTGTCGAACTCGCCCCGCTCCTGGGCTTCGCGGATCGCCTTGTCAACCACCGATTCCCAGTCCTGGGGCGGTCGTCTCGGTCGCTCTGTCAGGTTGTCCATCAGTCCGTTCTCACGTGGCAACTGATCACGCCAATTCTAGCACATCCCTCGCGACGTACACAACACTGCCAGCCGGCAGTGTGACTATCCCTCACTCCCGCGCTTCGCCCGCTCATCCGCCGGCTTCAATGCGGCGTAGATGAAGCGATTGGCCGGCGTGGGCAGGCCAAGTTCGGCCCCCAGGCGGGCCACGGTCCCGTTCAGGGCGTCGATTTCCACTCGATTGCTCCTCTCCACATCGACCAGCATGGAGGGCTTGCTTTCCGGGGCGAACCCCTCGGTCCTTTGCATCATCTGGTCCACGATGCCGGCCTCCAGATCGACGCCCCGCGCTCGCGCAACGGCTTCCACCTCGGCCATCGTGTCGCGCAAGAGCTCGCGGGTTTCGGGGATCGCCATCAGCTCACCCAGGGGTGCCCGGGCTACCGCGGCGACGCCGCTGAGGGCGCAGATGAACAGGAACTTGGTCCACAACGCCTTTTGAATGTTGTCCGACAGCGTGGCGTCGATGCCGGCCTCGACCAGGGCTTGATGCACGCGTTGGGCGCGAGGCGTGATCGAGCCGTCCATCTCCCCAAAGAGGATACTGCGCGGCCCGGATACCTGCGTGATGACACCGGGGGCGGTGATGGTCGAGGCGATGTAGCACACTCCCCCCAGAATGTGCTGCCGGCCATGCACCGCCGCCAGCTTCTCCTCGTTGTCTACGCCGTTCTGGAGGGACAGGATCAGCGTTTCGTCTCCGATCAGGGGTGCGATGGCGTGGCCGGCTTCTTCCGTGTGATACGTTTTCACGCAGAATAGAACCAGATCGACAGGGCCGACCTCGGCGGGATCGTCGGTGGCTGGCGGGGCTGCGGTCGGGAGACCTTGCCCAACCGTGGCCGGCGGGGCTGCGGTCGGGAGACCTTGCCCAACCGTGAAGGTACCTTGCCCAACGGTGAAATCGCCGTGCGCCGTTCGCAGGTGCAGGCCGTTTTCGCGAATAGCGGCCAGGTGTGGTCCACGGGCGATGAAAGCCACGTCGTGGCCGGCCCTCGCCAGCATGGCGCCAAAGTAGCCGCCGACGCCGCCTGTCCCCATCACCGCGATTCTCATGCTTGCTCCTCGATTGTGAAGCTGCTGGTGATTTCGGCGACACCGCGTACAGTCGCCGCCACGGAACAGTACCTCTCCTCGGACAACTGAATGGCGCGCTGAACTTTCCTCTCGTCCAGGTGGCGGCCAGTAAGCTTGTAATCGATGTGGATTTTTGTGAAGGCATAGGGCGGACCGGGTATCTGTTCACCGCTGCACGACATCTCCAGCCCCGTCAGGTCTTCCCGCTGCTTTTTCAGAATCGCGACAACATCGTAGCCGGAGCAGCCGATGACGCCCAACAACAACAAGTCGGACGGCTTCAGGGCCGCCCACTCCGGATCCTGCCCCGGCCACGACCCGGTCACAATGGGGTGGCCGTAGCTGTCCACCCCAAGGAACAGTTCGCCATCGATCCACTTCATTTTGACTGTTGACATCAACCCCTCCTACGATTTCCACCTCAACCCGGCACGGCCCGGGCTGAGCTTCAGCGATACCAAACAATGTTCCAATTGTACATCAAATCTCGATTATCGAACAGTGAACGTGGAGCTGCAATGGAGTCATATTAGAAGCCGCTGGCCTTATGTGCTACAATTGGAACGATGTTGTATTCAGAGCGCATTGCCGCACCCGGCTAACTATCCGATGATCATTGGTGTTTGTACGATCCGACTGCGCCTGCCGACCGCCGGCTCTCTCAAGGACAAGCGGCGAGTCCTCAGGTCGCTCAAAGCCCGAATCCGAAACAAGTTCAACGTCTCTGTCGCCGAGGTCGATTTCCATGACGTCTGGGGAACGGCAGAGCTTGGCGTGGCCTGTGTCTCAGTCGATGGCCGGTATGCACATACGCTTCTATCGGAGGTTGTGAAGTGGATCGAGAACGCACGCCTCGATTACATCCTGGTTGATTATTCGATTGAGATTTGGTGAGAGGAGACAGTCATGCCCGAGATTCGTTTGAGTAACGGCGTAACGATCCACTACGAGGAGTACAACGCCGCCGGCTCGCCGGCCGTGGTGCTGTTGCACGGTCTCGGTTCAGCCGGCGCTGACTGGCTCCTGCAATTCAAGCCGCTGGGAGATGCCGGCTATCGCGTGCTGGCCCCGGACCTGCGAGGCTTTGGGCAGTCATCGTGGCCGGGAGAAACCAGCGCGCCCGCCATGGCGCAAGACATCGCCCTGCTGTTAGATGAGCTGGATGCTGGAACCGCCCACGTTGTCGGCATCTCCATGGGCGGCGTTGTGGCGCTGCACCTGGCGTTGGATCGCCCACAGCGCGTGGGCCGGCTCGTTCTTGTCAACACCTTCGCCCGATTGCGCCCCCAGGGCATCAGCGGTTACCTGTACTTCCCCCTGCGCATGGGACTCATGTACACGGTGGGTATGGGGACGCAGGCCCGATTGGTGGCGCAGAAAATCTTCCCTCGCCCGGAGCAGGATGTGTACCGCCATCAACTCTATCAGCGCATCGTGGACACCAACCCGCGCGCCTATCGGGCCGCCATGTGGGCACTGGCCCGCTGTAACGCGGAGCACCGCCTGGGGAGCATCAGCGCTCCAACCCTGGTTGTGACGGGCGGGCAGGACACGACGGTTCCGCCGGCAGCGCAGCGCCGGCTGGTCGAGGGGATTCCCGGCGCTCGCCAGGTGGTGATCCCAGAGGCCGGCCACGCTGTGATCATAGACGACCCGGTCAAGTTCAACCGCGCCTTGCTGTCGTTCCTCA
>JBHHTZ010000064.1:0-11492 GCA_046753605.1 Anaerolineae bacterium | reverse complement strand
CCGGCAACTGGTTTGGCCGGCCCATTCCCGTGCCCACAGCCAGGCCGTACACTGCGACGCCTACTGCCACGCAAACCGTGCCGGCGACAGCAACACCCACGCCGACGCAGACGCCAACTGTCACAGAGACACCAACAGAATCACCGCCCACCGCAACACCAACTGCGACGGTAACGTTGACGCCAGAAGTCACCTCAACTGTGACTCCCACGCCCACACCGATACCGGCCGGCGTGTGGTGCCCCGGCTCCAGCCCGGCCTGCGCCGATGCGGACATTCCGGTGTTTCCGCTCAAGGACCTGTACGATGTCACGTTCGTTGACTCCATGCGCGGATACATCGTGGGTGAAGAGGGGTTCGTCGCACGGACGGTCGATGGCGGCAATACCTGGACCTGGAGCCAGTGGGGCAACGCCACCCTGCGCGACATCTTCATGGTCAGCGCCCAGGTGGGCTTCATCTCCGGCGACGACAAAACCATCTTGCGAACCACCAACGGCGGCGACTATTTCGAGCGGATGGCGATGCCCTCTGTCATGATTGATGAAGAGGAGGACTTTTGGGCCGTCTACGGCTTCTCGGCAACCGAAGCCTGGGCTCTCGGCCACGTGCGGGGCACAATCCTGCACATGGATGGCCAGCAGTTTGACTACATGGGCTGGAAGGGCTTTCCATACACCGGACTCGCCATGCCCTCCACGGACCAAGGGTGGGCCGTCACGGAAAACGGCAATATCTACCGATACGGCAGCGCATGGAGTGAGTCGCCCTCGTTCCACGCCTCCGGTCCGCTGCGGGCCATCGAGATGACTTCAGCCTCGGACGGCTGGGTAGCCGGCGACGCTGGAGTGATGGTTCACTACGCCGGCGGGAGATGGGCCCAGAGCCAAGTCAGCGCCTCCTTCAACGGTGGCGGCATTACGGGCCTACACGTGCGAGCGCCAGACGACGTGTGGGCTACGGGTGTTCTCGGCACCGGAGATCGAGCAGACACTGCGATATTTCGATATCAGGGCAACCGTTGGAAACAAGCAGCCTACACTTACAGGCAACAGTTGAACGGCATCTGGGTGAACGACGGGCTCACCAACGGCTGGGCAGTTGGTAGCAACGGATTCGTTATGAGATATGTGATTCCATCCGAGTGACGCTGAAACTCGAATAGAGTTTATCGAAGCGACTGAACCCTATCTTCACCATCGATTTCGCAAGGGGAACGGCAGGAGCCGGCGCCGTTCCCCTTCGCTTTGAGAAAGATTGATACGAAAGCAGACATCGGATGAGCCGACAACAAAGTATCCAGGTCGTTGTTTGGATTGTTGCAGGGCTGGCGCTGATACAGATGAGTTTCGCTGGCAACGACAGGGCGCGCGCCGGCAACGTGCCGGCGTCAACCTCCACGCCGGCAACCACTACAGCGACCGCCACATCCACCGCCGGCATTCTCACACCCGTACCCCTGGGCTCCTGGGTAACGTGGCCCGAGCGCCCCACCGACGCGCTTGCTCTCGAGGACATCGAGCTGCGAGGTGTCTACTTCCCGTCCGCCGACGAGGGTTGGGCTGTCGGATTTGGAAAAAGAAGATTGCCTGGCTGGGATGACGTGGCCATCATCCTGCACTACCAGGACGACGAGTGGACCGTAGACGAAAGCTTGCCGCTGGAAGATCGCAGGGACGTGCAACTCAACGCCATCGACGGGACCAGCCCCGATAACATCTGGGCCGTGGGCAAAGATCGACGCCCCCTCTTCTTCGGAAATGGCGATGTGGCAGCCATCGTTCACTACGACGGAGAGGGATGGACCAAGTATGACATCGAGCCGCTGCAACGTGCAGCGCGTGGCGTGTTGACGGATGTAGACATGGTCATGGGCGATGACGGCGTCGAGGGCTGGGCCATCAGCAAACCGAGCGCTGACGGCGACGGCGGTTACGTCCTCCACTTCGTTGATGGACACTGGGAAATGCAGACGTCACTCAACGGTAAGATTCTCTGGACCATCGACATGGTGGACGCGACAGAAGGCTGGATCGTATCCGAGGACGCGCGGCGCGGCATCAATTTCTTTTACTGGTACCACGGTGGGCGATGGGCTGACCGATCCAGTTGGGGCGGTCCGATGTATGGCGTCTCTATGGCCGATCCCCTCTATGGATTGACGGTTGGAGAACTCGACCACGCCGATGAATACTACGGTGAATGCCATGAAGTGCCCCCAGTCGCCGGATGCGGCTGGAAGCAGCACCCAGGAATACGGGTCGATGGATCCCAACTCCAGGTAGACTATCAGGATGTTCAGCTTCTATCCCGGTATGATGGCTGGCTCGTTGGGACTCACCGCACCAATGGCAGTACCGTCGTCCATTACGAACGCCTGACTCAAGAGGTGAGTCAGGCGACCAGGGACGCCATCAACTGGCAACTGATGCCCATTGAAGATGATCCCAGGAAGGACCTGTTCGGTATCTACATGCTGCCCGGCCCGGACGGGTTTGCCGTGGACGGCTGGGCAGTCGGTGAGGATGGTGTCATTCTGCACTACGAGGGACCACAGCAGCCGGCCACGCCCACACCCACCCCTACAGCCACCGCCACACCCACCGGCACGGCCACAGCGACCGCCAGCCCGACACCGACGGCGACGATGTCGCCTACACCCTCACCAACGACAACCCTCACGCCAAGTCCGACAGCGCAACCCACGCGCTGGCACCTATATCTACCCCTCCTGGCCCAGAACAGCATCACCCGGTGACAGCACGGTCCCCGGTGGAGTCGTCACCGTGGCTTGTGAGGCGGTCTCTAGGCATCGAACCCCAGCCCTCTCTCCTTCAGGCTCACAAACCGGCTGTGTCCAATAATGAGGTGGTCGAGCACTTCCATGTCCAGGAGCTTGCCGGCCTCGTACATTTGGCGTGTAATGCGCACATCCTCCGGCGAAGGTGTCGGATCACCGCTGGGGTGATTGTGAGCAACAATGACGGCGGCGCAGTTGCGTTTTACGGCTTCGCGAAACACCTCGGCGGTGCGAATGAGCGAGGCGTTGACCGACC
Organism: Anaerolineae bacterium; assembly: GCA_046753605.1. Classification (GTDB taxonomy): domain Bacteria; phylum Chloroflexota; class Anaerolineae; order Epilineales; family JAANWY01; genus JBHHTZ01. The sequence continues at coordinate 8,436 of JBHHTZ010000064.1, read as the reverse complement.
CCTGGTACAGATGAACAATATCCAGGACATGATTCTTCGTGTCGAGCAGCAATACCCACAGCTCTTCTTGATCCAGCAGGCTCATGTCCAGCATGATCAGGTTGACTGCATCAGCCGGCGAGGTAATCTGGGGGCGTTCCTCCGGGGCTTCTATCGCGAGCCGGCGTCCCATCTCCAAGGCCGCCTTAATCTGCACCGCCTTGGCAGGACCGATACCTCTGAGGCTACAGATCTCGTCGATGGTCGCTCGCGCGAGCCCGCGCAGTCCGCCGAAGTGAGCCAGGAGTTGCTGGCCCAGCCCCACGACACTGCGCCCTTCGACGCCGACGCGAAGGATGATTGCCAGTAACTCTGCGTTGGAAAGTGCTTTAGCGCCGTAGTGCTGCAAGCGCTCCCGGGGCCGTTCGTTGGTTGGCAGATCGTGGATGAGTGGCTGGTAAGTGGCCAGGTCAGTTTCAGGCATTCAGGTTCCCCCCTCTCGATGGGCTTGGCTCGACGCCCAACATTATACCAGCGCGGCGCACAAAACACAACCATGATGTGTACCCTTCAAGGCACTGATCCAGAGGTGCGGAAGGGTGAGCGGCCAGTCACAAACGAGCGTTCGTTTTTGACACCGATTTGACACAATTGAGTCGCAACTTGGACTTTCAGCCTATAGAATAGGATATGAAGCATTGCTCATCTCGTCTCTTGTCGAACCTTTGACGTTACTACTCAGGCATGGGAACCCTTGCGAAGGTTCATGAGCAAATTCTAGGCGGGTAGCATTGTTGCAAGCCGAGAATGGCTCCACCGGCAGGGTTATTCGCAACCTTCGCAAGGGTGACTGAATAGTAACCCTTTGACACTTCTGCCGTTCGGGCTGCACAGGTGATGAATCGTAGCCACCCCTGGACCCAGCCCGCACACCCGAAAGGCGCTGGCGATGTCTTCAGCAGTATATCATCCCAGGCAACTGCCGCCGCGTGGCCGCATCGCGGTCATTGGGGGTGGCCCTGCGGGCTGCTTCTTCGCCATCTTCGCTCTCAACTTCGCCCGCCAGCTTGACCTGGACCTGCGGGTCACAATCTTCGATCCCCGCGACTTCCAGCGTGTTGGCCCGTGGGGCTGCAACATGTGCGCCGGCCTGATTCCCCTGCGCATCCTCGATGAACTGAAAGAAATCGGCGTTGTGGTACCCCCGCACATCATCCGAGAGCGCATCAGCCACTACACGCTGCACACTGCCGCCGGCCAGATTCGCCTCCCCCAGCCCGATCCCGACGGGGATGTGGTAAGTGTCTATCGAGGTGGTGGCCCCCGCTGCGGCCCCGCCTGGTCCCATCCCATCAGCTTCGACAGCTTCTTGCTGAACACGGCCCGCTCACGAGGCGCAGAGGTCGTTCCCGAACGTGTGACCACCGTCACGCTCGGAGCGCATCCCTGCGTGCAGACAAAGGAGAAGCGCTTCTCGGCCGATCTGGTCGTACTGGCCGCCGGCGTGAACCGGCATGCTATTCAGTTCACCAACCTCCGGTACCAACCTCCACCCCGGCAACAGATGGCCCAGACCGAGCTCTGTCTGGGGGACAAGGCCGTCAGACGTGCCCTTGGGGAGAGTGTCCACATTTTCCTGCCCCGAGACGGTAGCCTGAGCTTCGGCACGCTGGTTCCCAAAGGTCCCTGCATCAACCTGTCTTTGCTGAGCGACAAACTGCCGAAGGGCACCATCGCACGCTTCCTGGCTCTGCCGGAGGTGACAGCGCTCCTGCCGCAGAGCCCGGCCCGTGCGTGCGGCTGCCGGCCTCGCATCGCCGTAGGTCCTGGTCGTCCGCTGTACGCCGACCGCTTCGTGGCGGTAGGGGACGCCGGCATCACCCGACTGTATAAGAACGGCATCGGCACTGCCCTGCGCACCGCGCGACAAGCGGCCTACACCGCTGCTTTCCACGGCATCGGCGAAGATGATTTCCTCACCTACTACGCACCGTTGTGTCGCGAGATCGCGTGGGACAACCGGGCCGGGCGCTTCCTCTTCGCGTTCACCCACGTTTTCCAGCACTACCAGTGGCTCACGCTCCCTCATCTGCGCTCTATCGCCGCCGAGCAGGCATTGCCGCCGGCCGAGCGGCTACACAGCCGGCTGATGTGGGGCATGTTCACCGGCACGCATCCCTATCGTGATCTCCTCGGCATGGCGTGCCGGCCCGCCCTCCACATGCAGCTCTTGCACCACCTGCTGGAGCCTGAACCTGGCGCCGGCCCCACCGAAGTCGCTTCGGGTTGACCTTTGCCGTCATTCGGCTCCGAAAACAGTTAGCTGGTTGGCTGGTTGGCTGGATGCCTGCACCGGCACAGGTGGCTGAGCACTCTGCAAGCCAACTAGCCATCTAGCATTTTCGTGCTTCAGGGTGTCCCACCCGGACATGTTGACTGCTCGACCAGCGCTTCCGCCTTAGGTTGACGCGTATGGGGTGGAGGCCGGCAGCAACTGGCGGCGAAAGGCGACCAGCGTCGAAAGGCCAAGCGCTACGCCGAACCACAAGGTCGCCAGCCGAATGATCAGCGTGGCAGCGACCGCCGTATCGGCGCCGGCGCCCGTCAGGAACAGCAGCAGGCCGGCCAGGCTGCCATCGACGACGCCGAGACCGCCTGGTAGAAATGTGACAGCGCCCAGGATCGTGGACAGGGCCAGGGCCGAGACGGCCTGTACCAGCAACGCCGGCGCTGCCACAAAGCCCAGCCCCAACAACACAAGAAAGAGCGCAACGCCTTCCGCCGCCCATGAGACAATCCCCAGGCCCACAGCAAACAGAAGATTCTTGACCCCCAGCAGCCGGTAGGCACTCTCGTAAAACTCCCGCAGGCCAGGAGCGAAGCGCGACAGGATGGGCATCCGCTCCCCCTGGCGCAGGAACCACAGAGCCAGGGGCCGGACCTGAACGACAACCACAAAACCGCCCATCGTCAGCACGACGGCCGATAGCACAGCCGCGCCGAAGCGGTACAGGAGCAGGCCGGCCGACGCGAGAACCACCATCGCCAGGCCATCGGTGATGCGCTCGGCCAGGACAATGGGCGCGGCGCGGCTGATGGCAACGTCGTTCGTCTCCTTCAACGCCCATGCCTTGTACAGTTCCCCCACCTTGCCTGGCGTCATGACCATGGTGAAGCCGGCCACGAAGATCTTGAGGCTGTCACTCAGGCTCACATGGCCGGCGTCGATCTGGCCCAGGTAGTAGTGCCATTTCACAAAGCGCAGCCCGTAGTTGACCAGCGTCAGGCCGAGAATCAGAGGAAGGTATCGCCAGGTGAAGCCCCGCAGCGCCGCCAGTGTGCGGGGGAGATCGGCCGACATCGCCAGAACAGCGACAATGGCCATGCCGAAGACAATCGAGATGATGATTTTGTTCTTGAGGTCAGACCACGCAAGCATGAGTAAACCCCTGTACCCACCCGCCTAGGGGCCCGCACACATGTCATTCCTCACTCCGCTGGCGCTCCGTTCGGAATGACATGAGAGTAGGGACGCATAACGAGTTCGCGGTCGAATTGCGTTTCGTACAACTCGGCGTACAGGCCGCCTTGATCTAACAGTTCCGCGTGCGTGCCCTGTTCCACCAGCCGGCCACGATCCATCACCAGGATCTTGTCAGCCGCCAGGATCGTGGACAGGCGGTGGGCGATCACCAGGCTGGTTCGGCCCTCCATGATGCGCTCCAGCGCTTCCTGGATCAACGCCTCGGCTTGGGAGTCCAAATGCGAGGTTGCTTCGTCCAAGATGAGGATGCGCGGGTCCTTCAGGATGACGCGGGCTATGGCCAGTCGCTGCTTCTCCCCGCCCGACAGCCGATAACCGCGCTCCCCCACGACGGTGTCGTAGTCGTCAGGCAGGCCGGCGATGAAGTCGTGGATGTTGGCGGCTCGGCAGGCGGCTTCGAGTTCGGCGTGGGCCGCATCGGGGTTGGCGTACAGCAAGTTGGCGCGAACCGTGTCATGGAAGAGATAGGTCTCCTGCGTGACCATGCCGATCTGGCGCGCCAGGGATTCCTGGGTAACGTCCCGCAGGTCATGCCCGTCGAGCAGGATGCGGCCATCGGTGGGATCGTAGAGCCGAGGCAGGAGGTAGGTAACGGTTGTCTTGCCGGCTCCGCTGGGGCCCACCAGCGCGACCAACTGTCCCGGCTCGATCTCAAAGGAGACTCGGTCCAGCGCCCACGAGCGCGCTTGGGAGTCGTCAGGTAGCTCGTCCATCTCGCCGCGCCGGTCATTGCCGGTGTCGGCCTGCGGTTGGGCCAACTCCTGCGGTTGGGCCAGGTCTCCCTTCGGGCTGAGCCTCAGGACGAAGCCTGACCGCAGCCCTGGCTGGTAGCTGAAAGACACGTTATCAAACCGGATGCGTCCATCGACCGTGCCCAGATCGACGGCATTCGGCTTGTCCCGGATTTCCTGGGGCAGGTCCAGATACTCGAAGACGCGCTCGAAGCTGACCATGGAGCTGGCAAACTCCACCTGGACGTTGGACAGGGCCGAGATGGGCTGGTAGAGCCGGCTGAGGTAGGCCGCGAAGGCCACGATGGTGCCGATGGTGATGGATTCCCGCAGCACCAGGTAGCCGCCGGCCCAGTAGATGAGGGCCGTGCCGATGGCGCCGGCGATGCCCAGCCCCAGGAAGAACCAGCGCCCGATCATCGCACGCCGTATGCCGATGTCGCGCACGTTGCGGTTCACCTCGCGGAAGCGATGGACCTCGTCGCGCTGCCGGCCAAAGGTTTTGACGAGCAAGGCCCCGTTGATGCCCAGCGTCTCGCTGATCATGCTGCTCATCTGAGCGTTGTATTCCATGGCGTGCCGGCGGATGTCGCGCAGAATACGACCAACCCGGCGCGTCGGCAACAGGAACAAGGGGAGCACGGCCACCGACAACACCGCCAGCCGCCATTCGATGGAGATCATGATGGCAAAGGTTGTGACCAGGGTGATGACGTTGGTGAGAATGTTCGGCAGAGTGCCGGTGATGGCGTTCTGGGCCCCGATAACGTCGTTGTTGAAGCGAGAGATGATCTCGCCGGATTTGGTGTGGGTGAAGAAGCGAATGGACATGTGTTGCAGGTGGTCGTACATCTGCTGCCGCAGATCGAAGATTACGCCTTCGCCGACCCGCGCGCTCAGGTAGCGCTGCCCGACGTCGATGAGCCCGCCGATGAGAGGGATGGCGATCATCGCGATGGCGAGGTAATTGAGCCGCACCACATCGCGGTTGGGCAACACGTTGTCGATCAGATCACGGTAAAGCAGGGGGGGAATCAGTTGGATGAGGGAGCTGACGATGATGGCCACCAGCATGAGGCCGGCCTGCCGCCAGTAGGGCCGGGCGTAGCCGAAGACGCGCCCCAACAACGCCCGATCGACCTGCGGCTTGCCCTTGCTCTCATCGTACGACAAATAAGCCCACCAACCACCACCATGGAATCCCATACAACTCGTCTCCTACCACGCCACGGAACAGCAACAATCCTCAACAGCGTTCAAACTTAACCGTCAAGCCCCAGTTTTTCCAAGAAGTCGGCAAATGCCAGCAACTCTTGCGACACCTGTTCCATCGTCGGCTGCAGTTGCCTGATCAGAACCTCTACCTGTCGCTCAACAACCTGTGCCAGTTCCTGTAGCTCTCGGCGGATGCGACCCGTAACAGCCAGGTAGGTTTCTTTCATAGAGGTTTCCCCTCTTCCATAACGACGCTCTGCAAGCCAGGTTTACAGTGTTCCATTGCTACCAAATCAACCTCAAACTCCGACGACAGGTCCTGGAGCCTGGCTACAGCGATGAAGTACTCGTCACCTTTCAGGCCCCAGGCCGCCAGGTCCACATCCGACGTCTCGGAGAACCAGTCGTCGTGGACCAGCGACCCAAAAACCATCACCTGCGTAGCGCCAAACTGCTCCTTCAACAATGCCGCTGCCTGGTGCGCTGTCTCCCACGCACGCTCGTGTCGCTGCGCCCGTTCCCGCTGATCCGCTTCCCAGCGCCGGCGTGCAGTAGCTCGATAAACGGCCATTGCTTCTGGCGTCAAATCCGGCGTTACCGACATGGGTCTACCGCTCCTTGTCTCTCCCGTCTGCTACATCCTCACAACCCGGATTATACCCGTGCTAGCCGGATCGGTCAATTGGGGCTTCCAGCGCTTCGACAAACGAAGAGGGGCGGGGGGGGGCCCCCGGGGGGGGGGGGGGCGCCCCCCCCCAGCGGGGGCCCCCCCCCGCCCCTCTTGCGGACGACGTGATCTATGTCAGATCAGGGTCTGGTGATCGCCGGCCCGTACTGCTCTACCGGCCGGCGATGTTGGGCGGGGTCCCTATGCGGCGGCGGTCAGGCTTCGTCCTGAGGCTCAGCCCGAAGGGAGACCTTGCCGAACGGAGGCGGATGTTGGGCGAGGTCTCCCGACCGATGCCCTATGCGGCAGCGGTCAGGCTTCGTCCTGAGGCTCAGCCCGAAGGGAGACCTTGCCGAACGGAAGGAACGACTGCTATCGGCCGGCCAGGGCGAGCACCCGACCGAAGGTGCGGAGCAGGATCACGACATCGAGGAAGATCGATTGATGTTTGATGTAGTAGAGATCGTATTGCAGTTTGACCAGCGCATCCTCCACGGAGCTGCTGTAGCCGTAGTGGATGAGGGCCCAGCCGGCCATGCCCGGCTTGACAGCGTGGCGCAGCCGATAGAAGGGGATCTCCTCAGCCAGTCGATTTGCGAAGATCGGGCGCTCGGGACGTGGCCCGACGATGCTCATCTCTCCCCGCAGAACGTTGAGGATTTGAGGCAGTTCGTCCAGGCTGGCTCGGCGCAGAAACCGGCCAATCCGGGTGACACGGGGGTCATCTTCCTCCGCCCAAACCGCGCCGTTTTTCTCCGCGTCAGGCACCATGCTTCGAAACTTCAGGACGCGAAACGGCTTCCCGCCCTTGCCAATGCGCTCCTGGGTGTAGAACAGGGAGCCGGGAGAGTCCAGATACAGCGCGACGGCAATGAAGGGCAGCATCACTGCCAGGACCATCAGCCCAACCAGGGCAGCCAGGACATCGAACGCGCGCTTGAGGCCCGGATAGATGTTGCCTGTGCCCGGGTGATCCAGGGGTAGCATGATGTGCCAGTGACTGCCCAGATGCTCTACCGCAATTCGACCGGTCAGATCTTCGTATAGTTGTGCCATGGGGATGATGCGGATCCCCTGCTCCTGAAATGTCATGAGCGTGTGGATCAAATCGGTGTGCATTTCGCCGGTGATAGCCAGGACAATATCGGAGACGCCACGGCTGTCGATGAGTGTCCGCATATCGTCACGCGAGCCAAGTACCGGGAGGCCGTGAATCGCGTGACTCTGTTTGGCCGGGTCGTCGTCGATGAAGCCGACGAGTTCATAGCCGGCGTTGAGGTTTTCGCGGATGGCTTCGGCGATGGCTATGCCGGCCCAGCCGGCGCCGACCACCAGCGTGCGCCGCTGGAACGCACCGCGGTGGAACACCAGGCTGTAGGTGAGCCGCCAGGCGGTCAACGACGCGAAGGCCAGCACGGTGAAATACAACATGAAGAGCCGGGGCAGCGCACCGCGCGGCGAGGCAAAGTAGATGAACACGTAGATGAGCAGGCTCAGGCCCATGGCCCACACCAGGCTGTGCAGGCTGGTCATGGGATCCATGGCAATGCCGAGATCGTACAGGTTGGTGATGGTCGCCACAATCAGCCACAGCCCTGTCAGCAGGACGAACCAATGGGCCTGTGACAGCACGAAGCGGGTTGACATGACGTCGGAGGAACGCCAGGTCCACAGAGCGAGGGATCCCAGCACAGAGAAGTTGACCAGGAGCAGATCAACGGCGATGAGTAGCGTTCGGCGCTCTGAGATTTGGAGGGGGAGCGCCGGACGTTTTGCGACGCGGTCGATGGGGCGAGTTGTCTCGTGGGGTAGGGACATTCAAAAACAACAAGAGAGTTCCCGGTGAAGCATGGTGCAGATCACGTGTTGCATACCAGGTAGGTGGTCACTCAACGGCAGTACACCTTGACCAGAATGATGATTTGCAGGACTATCACGACCATGCTCAAAACGAGGAGCAGCATGTTCTGCATTCTGTCAAGCTGCTTTCCTGGGTCATCCATGATTGACAACTCACATGTGTGCGGTCACCCTCAGGGGAACAGCATCTTGATCAGAATGGCCGTTTGCAGGCCGGCGATAAGGGTAGTGATAGCAAAGAAGGCAATCCGTAAGATGCTTAGCTGCTTTTCCAGCCCGTCCAGACGAATGTCCAGATCCTCTTTGGTGGCCATGCGGGCCAGGTCTTCCCTGGTGGCCATGCGGCCCAGGTCCTCCCTGGTGGCCATGCGGCCCAGGTCCTCTTTGGTGGCCATGCGGCCCAGGTCCTCTTTGGTGGCCATGCGGGCCAGGCCGGCCTG
>JBHHTZ010000063.1:0-11559 GCA_046753605.1 Anaerolineae bacterium | reverse complement strand
AAAGGTCCTCCCCCCTCTGGGGGGAGTTAGAGGGGGGGGCATGGGCGTTGTCCCCGCTGGCTCTATCGCCACCCCACTAATTTGCGTTGAGCCCTCAAAGGAGGTCGCCGGCTGAAAGATTTGGATCAAGAAAAAGAACGCGCATTCCTGGTGGGCGCTGAGCTGAAGCGCCAGCACAATCCCTGGCAGATCGAGGGTTCCGTCGAGGAGCTGGCCCGGTTGGCAGAAACCGCCGGCCTCGAAGTCGCCGGCCATGCGATTCAGCGACTGGACCGACCCAATCCGGCCACATACATCGGCTCGGGCAAAGTAGAAGAGCTAGAGCTGCTAAAGCGCGAACTGGCCTATGATGTGCTGGTCTTCGACGATGAGTTGTCGCCGCGCCAGCAGCGCAACCTGGAAGAAGAACTCGACATAAAGGTCGTTGATCGGACGGCGCTGATTCTGGACATCTTCGCCCAGCATGCCCACACGAAAGAGGGCCAGCTTCAGGTGGAGTTGGCGCAGCTTGAATATCGCCTGCCCCGTCTGACGCGGATGTGGACGCACCTGGCGCGGCAGGCCGGCGGGCGGGCCGGCGGCGCGCGGGGCGGTGTGGGCGTTCGCGGCCCTGGCGAGACCCAGCTCGAGGTAGACCGCCGCGAGATCGGCCGGCGGATCGCCAAGCTGAAGGAGCAGTTGGAGTCCGTGCGGACGCATCGCGAGATGTACCGCAAGCAGCGCCGACGGGCCGGCATTCCGACCGTCTCCCTGGTGGGCTACACCAACGCCGGCAAGTCAACTCTGTTGAACAGCCTGACAGGGGCCGGCGTCTTGGAGGCCGACCAGCTTTTCGCCACTCTGGATCCAACCACGCGGCGTGTGGATCTGCCAGGCGGCACAGAGTGCCTCTTCACAGACACTGTTGGCTTCATCCAGAAGCTTCCGACCCAACTTGTGGCGGCATTCCGGGCTACGCTGGAAGAGATCAGCGAATCGGAAGTGCTGTTGCATGTAATTGACATAACACACGCGAATGCGCTAGAGCAAGCTACGGAGGTGGAATCGGTCCTGGCAGAGCTGGGCGCTGCAGACAACCCCGTGGTGGTTGCTCTGAACAAGATTGATTTGGCGCTTGGTGAGAAGAGCTACGGACTGGAAGTCGGCGCCGAGAGGCTCAGCGCGCTGGCAGCGACATCAACTGTGCAGCAGTTGACGAACAAATACCCTGACGCCGTCCTCATTTCTGCGAAGTGGGGGATTGGCATGCAGGCCCTGCTGGAACGCGTGGAGAGCGTGTTAATGCGGGACATGGTGGAGATTAGTGTCTTGATCCCGTACGAAGCGGGGGAGCTGGTACATCTCTTCCACGAACGGGGCCAGGTCGAGGAAGAGAATTACAACGAGCAGGGAACGCTCATCTGCGGCCGGCTGCCGGCCCGTGAGGTGCCACGCTTTCAGCCCTACTCGCATGGGGTTCTGACTGAAAGTTAATAAACCGAACAATGTAACCGACCGTCTGAGATAGACGACTGTTAACAGAATGTGGGAGCAAATGTCATGCGCGGGATTCTTCGTATTCTGACCATCAGCATCATTGCAGTGATCATGACCGGCACAGCCTATCTGGCCGGCTTCGGGACCAGTTGGCTAATGACGCATCAAATGGGCCTCGCGGACGCTGCCCAGGCCGTCAATCGACCTGCCGGCCAGTCAACCACGGCATCATCTGGCCAGCCGGAAAACTTCAATGTCTTCTGGGAAGCGTTGGACATTGTCCAACGCGAGTTCTACGGCGATCTCCCAGATGAAAAGCACGTGACCTACGGCGCAGTGCAAGGCGTTCTCGACACCCTGGATGATCCAAACACTCTCCTGATCGATCCTGAGCTGGCAGAACTCGACCGCACGAGCTTACAAGGTGAGTTTGAGGGCATCGGCGCGGTTGTCACCATGAACCGCGACGGTCAGCTCGTCGTGATCTCACCTATGGATGGGCAGCCGGCCATGGAGGCGGGTTTGCAGGCCGGCGACATCATCTTGGAGGTGGATGGGCAGGAAATCACGGGCATGGGCCTCACCGAGGCGGTGATGCTGATTCGTGGTCCGCGCGGGACCACCGTCAAGCTCACCGTCCTCCGGGCCGGTACGGAGGATCTGCTGACTTTTGAAATCGAGCGGGCCAGGATCAAGACGGATACAGTGGTCCATCGCATGTTGGAGGAAGCGCCGGAGATCGGCTATATTCGACTGCGCGTGTTTGGCGAGCGCACCAATTCTGAACTGCGCGATGCCATCCAGGATCTGCAAGATCAGGGCGCTAAAGCATACATCGTGGATGTCCGTAACAACCCAGGTGGTCTGCTGGCAAGCGCCATCGATGTTGCCAGCCAGTTTGTGACTGGCGATGTCGTCGTGACTGAGAGGTGGCGCGATGGACGTGAAAAGCCCTTCAAGGCTCGACGCGGTGGTCTGTTGACCGACCTGGACGTTCCGCTGGTGATGTTGGTGAACAAGGGAAGTGCCAGCGCATCTGAGATTCTGGCCGGCGCTATCCGCGACCTGAATCGCGGCGCCCTCGTCGGCGAGGAGACTTTCGGCAAGGGCTCCGTGCAGCAGGTCCACACCCTCAGCGACAAGTCGCAGCTCAACGTGACCGTCGCGCACTGGCTGACGCCGGCCGGCGACGACATCAACAAACAGGGCATTCTGCCCGACATCGTCGTTACGCCCACCGAGGAGCAGATTCAGGCGCAGGAGGACGTTCAACTGAAGCGTGCAATCGAGATCGCGCAGAAGCAGCTCGCAAACTGAAAGTCCGTAGTAACGACTTATGGAGATTGAGAAAATAATTCGGTAACGGCCCGCCAGCCCATGTCATTCCGAACGGAGCGCCAGCGGAGTGAGGAATGACATCGTGGGCGGCGGTTGTCCGATGGCATGCCTGATATTTCATCCTGTCCGGCTGACGGGCCGTACCGAATCATTTTCTCAATCTTCATCAGTCGTTCCACTACCACTACCGCGAACATTCGAGGTATCGCCAATTGCCTGAATCCACCTACGAGAAGACAGTCGCAGTCAATCGCAAGGCGCGGCACGATTACCACATCGAGGATAGCCTGGAGGCCGGCCTGGTGCTCACTGGCTCCGAGATCAAGGCAGTCCGCGCTGGGCGGGTCAACCTGCGCGACGCCTACGCCGTGATTCGGGACGGCGAAGCCTGGCTGCTCAACATGCACATCGGTCGCTGGGAGCAGGCCGGCCGGCTGGGGCACGAACCGCGACGCGAACGGAAGCTGTTGCTGCACAAATACCAGATTCACCGGCTGGCGGACAAGGTGCAGGCGAAAGGCTACACCCTCATCCCCCTACGTCTCTATCTGCGTGACTCCCTGGCAAAAGTGGAACTGGCCCTGGCGAAGGGCAAGCGGCAATACGACAAGCGCGAGGCCATCGCCGAGAGGGACGCGAAGCGGCGCATGGATCGCGCGCTGGGACGCCGGCGGTAGGCTCGTGAAACGTGAAACGTGATTACCAGTTCGCGTAGGTCTACTCACGTTTCACGTTTCTCGTGAAACGTGGGGAGACCTACGCGAACTGGTAATCACGTTTCACGTTTCGCGTTTCACGCCTCCAGCGCGGGTTTCGGCTTCATGCAGTTTGATACCTCTGAGCAGGTATGCTATAATTTGGGTGTAATCTGGGGATGAAATGGCTTCGACGGGGAGGGTCGGTCACAGACTGCAAGCCGAGGTGCTCCAACCTCGTTAAACAGGGGCAAAACAAGTAACTGGCGAGCCACAACTCGCTCTCGCTGCGTAAAGCGTAGCGACGTCCGATCAGGTCCACCGCCGGCGGACCTGTGAGGGCGACACTCAGCCGGCGTGCGGTCAGCCTGACGCCGATACGGGTTGACCAAAGACTCATCGGCTGGCCTGGGTACGGGCTCCGTCGTCTGAGGACGGCCCGGGTGAGAAAACCGCGAGACGGCTAAGCTTGTAGATGTTTGTGGTCTAACTCTTCGGACGCGGGTTCGATCAACAAATGGTCGCCTCTGCCGGCGACGGTAGAGTGATAACCCGGCTTTATTGGCGAACCCTAATGGCGGTGAGCCTATGGCAACGCCAAGTGGTATGTGGAGAAATCCAACAGCCACTTATCGACTCATAGGTCCCTACGTCTCTCAGAGATATGGGATACTAGGATAGCGAACAGTTCTTCCATACTGAGTTCGTTATAACACGCCGGGGGACTTGGAGGCATCTGAGACGCAGCCCAAGTCCAAGACATAGTCAAGCCCTGAGCGAAAGCCCAGGATCGCTGTCCCGCCATCTCCACCTGTGACCCTCCCTTACAGAACAGAAGGGAGGGTCACTATTCTTATACGGGGGGCAAAGTGACTCAAGTTTCGGTGCTGTGCGCCTACTGTGGAACAGAGTTCAGAACAAGAAAGGCGGAAGTCAATCGCAGTAGAAAGCGCGGCTGGAATATGTTTTGCTCGCGACGTTGCTTCAGCCGGTATCACGATACGACTAGTGAGACTGTCTGCGCGAATTGTGGAGAGTCGTTCCCGCGACGGGCAAGCCTGTTGGAAACTGACAACCTCACCTTCTGCTCTCGCTCATGCGCAGCTAGTTACAACAATAGCAGGGGAGCAACAGGACGCAAGCGAAGGTATTCGCGAGAAGATATCATCGATGCATTTCACGACTTCTACAGGGAAAACGGAAGGCCACCGCGTTGCATCGACTTCGAACGCAGGTCACCTAACCGCTGGACAGTTGTTTCGAAATTCGGATCGTGGAACAACGCAGTGGAGGCTGCCGGATTTGAGACGAACTCGCCATCTGGCTTTGGCTCTGGCACCTTCGCTGCCGATGGACATTGGTGTGACTCCCAGGCAGAGCGAGTCATTGATGATTGGTTATTCCAGAATGGGGTTCCTCACGGCAAAGAGCCTGACTACCCCGGTGACAATTCCTACCGAGCTGATTGGCTCATCGGTGACACTCTGATCGAGTATGCCGGGCTGTCAATGGCACACTATCGTAGGCAGTTGGCACTGAAAAGAGAGATTGCTGAACAGTTCGGATATCCTTTGATTATCCTGGAGTCCACTGACGAGGAATACCTTGACGAGAAGTTGGGGCATTTGAGAGACGCCGCTCACCCCCGTCGGCCTGATGAGGTTGCTGCACCTGCGTGAAACTATCGCAGGTTGACGCCAGCCCAACTCTCAATCGGATCCGTCGAACGGACGACGCGCATGCCGGCCTCGGCGAACCTCTGGAACGCGGCGTCGGCCTCCTCGGTGTAATCGACGATCCCCGGCGCGACGACGGGGGACGTGCAGTCCTCTAGCAGATACACCTTCTGTGCCAGGCGCGCATCCTGCCGGCGGATGTCCTCCAGCAAGTCGTCGATGGTCCAGGCAACGCAGTGGCTCTTGGCCTGGCCGGCGATGACCACCGCGTCGAAGGTCATGAGCTTCTCGATGAACGGGGCGTTCTTCTGAGCAATCTGCCTGCCGTCCGGGTCCGTCAACACCTCCGGGCCGAGAACGGAGTAGTGTTCGGTCAGCGGATGGCTGCCTTTCACCTCGAAGGCCGGCTGGCTCAACCGCGCCATGCTGTGGAAGAAGATCGCCTCTTCGACCGCTGAAACCAGTGCGTGACCGATACCTCCCAGCATGGCATGGTATGGCCATACCGTCAGGTCATACTTGCCGCGAGCTTTCAGCTCCTTTGTGTAGTGCAGAAGATGTCGCTGGCCATACTCCGCGTCGATCTGCAAGCTATCGGCCACGGCCGGATTGAACTTCCACCGACCTTGCTCCACATCTTCAACCGAAATAAGGGTCAGCGGGGCCGGGTGTTCGCCCTCGTCATTCACCAGGAAGATGGAGTGGAAAATCTGCGTCGCCTGGTGCGTGTCCATCGTCGGGAAAATCTGGGTAATCGAGCCCAGGTTGCGATAGATGAACTCACACAGCCGGCGATTGTCGTCAATGGCCCCTGTGCCTGAGCGTCCCCCCACGTACAGTTCAAACTCGGGAATGCAGAACGTGTTCTGCACATCGACCGCGATGAGGCAGATTCTGAACGTGTCGCCGGCTGCGGGTCGAATGTCATGTTGCCGCGCCCACTCCTCAGCTTCTCTCGCCCGCTGCTCATAGGGGACCCTCCAAACCTCACCAACCCTGGCCGGGTCAAAGTGGAGTGGAATAGGAAATTCACGGTGTGCCATCTGCCCCTCCCTCTGGGTCTTCACTCTTTTACGTAGGGCCGCGCCAGCGCTTCGGGTTTTGCCGCACCCCACCTGGTCCGAAACCACTTCGTTGAGATGATCATCAACACCCCGATGGTTATGATAAAGGGAATCGTCCGCCAGACGTATCTGGACAAAACGCCGGGCAGGACGAGTTGGGGGTTGAGTGATAGCTGCCACAAGGTTCCAAAGAGCAACGAACCGCCGAACAGGATCAGAGGATTCCACATGGAGAAGAAAACGAGGGCCAGAGCGATGAAACCCCAGCCCATCAGGAAGTTGTAGTTCCAGACCGGGTTGTAGAACAGAGAGTAGACGGCGCCCGCAAACCCTCCAAGCATCCCGCCAAATGTTACGCACAGATAGCGCGTCTTCGTGACGTCTAGCCCCGAAACTTCCGCGACGGATGGACGCTCCCCCACCGATCTTATTCTCAGACCCAGGCTCGTCTTCGAGAGTACGAACCACGACAGGACTACAAGCATGATCCCGACATAGAAAAATGGAGAAAGTCCGAAGATCGTGGGTATCCTCTCCATTCCCAAAGGCCCGGTGTAGGGGTTGCCTATGTAGGTGGTGAGGCCAAAGCCAACGATCCATATACCCATCCCACTCACCACCTGGTCAACCCCCAGCGTGACCGAAAAGAACCCGTGGAGAAAGCCGAGCAGTCCGCCGATGGCGATGCCCACCAGGAAGCCGAGCACGTAGCTGTCAGCAGATTGAGCGGCGATGAAACCCAGGGTGGCGCCGAAGAGCATCACTCCTTCGACCCCAACGTTCAGAATCCCTGAGCGCTGGTTGATGAGTTCGCCAAGAGCGGCCAGGGTGAAAATCGTTGAGGCTTCCAGACTTCTAGCGATGAACTCCCACATCTACTGTCTTCTCCCTCTTGCCCCATGTGATTCTGTAACGGTAAAAGAATTGGAATGCCACCAGCGTAATCATCAAGACTCCGAGCAGGGCATAATCCACGCCGAACCCTATGTGGAGCTTCCCCTGGACAAATCGGCCGCCAATCGACAATCCCCCGAAGAGCAGCGCCACCGGAATCGCTGCTAGTGGATTGCCGAGGGAAATCAACCCGCATATAATCCCGTAGAAAGCCAGGTCGCCGAAATACCCGTAGTTCCTGGCAATCTTGTAGACGCCGGGCACGGCGGCGAAGTAGTGGTAGCCCGCCAGGCCGGCCACAGCGCCCCCGAGAACAAAAACCAGGACCGACATCCTGAATGTGCCTATGCCGGCGTATCGCGCTGCAGCCGGGCTATGACCGTAAGCCCGGATTTCATATCCGAGTTTGGTTTTGGCCAACAGGAAGTACAGCAATACGGCTATCCCCAGGGCGATGAAGATGGTGAAGGGAACGCCCATGATCAGAGGCGCGTAGACAGAAGTGGGTAGCTCGAAACTCTCACCCCGCCCGCCCGGGTTCATGAAGGGGCCTCCCTCTTTGATCATTCGCGCAACCAGCCAGAAGGCAATGAAATTCAGCATCATGGTCACCACGATCTCATTGACATCCAGCTTCCCTTTCAGGAATCCAGCGATCGCTCCAATCGCAGCGCCGCCCAGCATTGCTGCAATCAGCATAAGTGGGATGACCATTGCAGGGGAGAGATCCGAGTTACGAGACTGCTTCCCGCCAAAGGCGAATAGGACTGCGAAGGCGACCAGCGCCCCAACGTAAAGCTGCCCCGTCATCCCGATGTTCCACAGCCCGGCCTTGAACGGGATGATGAAGGCGGAAGTACACAGCGAAAGGAAGATGAATCTGTTGATCGTCAGGATCAGGCCATACGGGTTTGCGAAAGCGTAGGAGAAGATATCCCGATAGGCGAGCAGCGGGCTGATGTCGGCCAGGATGAAGATGGTGCTGAACAGCACCAGGGCGAAGATGATGGCGAGGATCGATATGATGGCCGCCTGCCAGCCGGCCAACCCCAGCCGCTTCTCAAGTTTCAATTCGTAGCTACCGACCCTCATCTCTTTACCCCCCCCTCTTTACCCCCCAGTGGGGGGGATGAAGGGGGGGGCGCAGGCCGGCCATCATAGCGCCCACACTCTCCCGCTCGGCCTCCTCCGCCGGAATGACCCCCATCAGCTTGCCTTCGTAGATCGGCGCCACCCAATCGCTCAACGACAGAATCTCATCGAGGTCTTCAGAGATGAGGAGAATGCCGGCCTTCTGCTTCTTCGCCTCCATCAGCTTGTTCCGAACAAACTCTGTGGCCCCGACATCAAGTCCCTGGGCCGGCAGATTGGCGATCACAAGCCGCGGCTTGCGCGAGAGCACACGCGCCAGGATGAGTTTTTGGAGGTTGCCTCCCGACAGGTGTTTGGCCTTCGTGTGCGGGCCTGGAACGGCCACACCGTACTCGGCGATGAGCTCTTCTGTAAGCTCCCGCATCCGCTTGTGGTCCAGAAGCCCTCGCCGCGAAAAGCCATCATCGAAGAAGAAGTTCATCATGACGTTTTCAGACAGGGAAAAATCACCTATCGAACCAACTTCTACGCGCTCGGCGGGAATGTAGCCTATCCCCAGTTGCCATCGTTCCAGGATAGAGGCGTGAGTGATGTCCTGCCCGTCGAAGATCACCTGGCCGGCGTCTGGTTTTCGCAGGCCGGCGATAATCTCGGCTAACTCGTGCTGTCCGTTGCCGGAGATGCCGGCTATGCCAAAGATTTCGCCCTCGCGTATGGAAAGTGACACGTCGTCCAAGGCCACAAAGCCTTTGTCGTTGAGGGCGGAGATGTTTTCCAATTGCAGCAGGAGTTTCCCCTTCTCGACTCTTGCCCGCTCTATCCTGAAGATGACTTCTCGCCCCACCATTTTCTTGGCCAGGCTCTTCTCCGTTGTCCGCTCCGTCTCCATGTGAGCCACGACTTTCCCGCGTCTCAGAACTGTGACCCTGTCGCTTATCGCCAGCACGATGGGAAGTTTATGTGTGATGAACGGGACGATGGCGAGTTCATCGCCCGTCATGGCCTGTATCGACGTCAGGAGTTTCTCTGTCTCGGGAGGCGTCAGCGCGGAAGTCGGCTCATCCAGGATGAGAACCTTTGCCCCACGATAGAGGGCCTTCAGGATCTCTACCGCCTGCTTTTCCCCTTCCGAAAGCTGCCATACTTTCGCTCTCAGGTCGAGCTTGAATCCGTATTTCTCGCCGAGTTCATCTACCTCCTCTCCCGCCCGCTTCAGGTTCAGAATCCTGCCCGCCCTGGGGTGCCCAAGAATGATGTTCTCGATCACCGTGTGCGCCGGCACCAGCCTGCGGTGTTGATGGACCATCCCTATCCCCAGATCGATGGCGTCCAGAGGGGATCTGAATCTGACCTGGGCGCCTCGGATGTAGATTTCGCCTTCGTCGGGTTGCAGCAGCCCGAACAAGATGCTCATCAAGGTGGTCTTGCCGGCGCCGTTCTCCCCCAGAACAGCGTGGACCTCGCCGGCCTGGACTGCGAAATCTATTTGCTCGTTCGCGACGACGCCCGGAAACCGCTTGGTGATTCCCCTCGCCTCCAGGACCGTCTCTCCGCGTTGTAGCCCTTCAAGGATTCCTTCTTGCACCTGTCGCTCTTCCCTGTTTTCCCGTACAGCAATTCCCGTTATGGAGTTCGTAGTAACGACTTTAGTCGTTTGTGGTGCGTAACCAGCGACTAAAGTCGCCACTACGAACCTATGCCACGTGACGATAATGCTAAAACGGGAATTGCTGTTTCCCGTAGCAAAGCGAAAAGCTCCTTCCACAAGAATCGCCACCTGTCGGCTCAAAAAGCGAAAGGAACTTTTCGCGACCTGCGTACACGCTGTTGTACATCAACTCGATTGACGGAGACTACCCAACTCGGTCTACTCCAGTATCACCATGCCTTGCAGGTCGAAGTTGAACTTCGAGAGCAGCCACTCGGCCGTCGGCGCCTCGCCAGCCGGCTTGACCACGGTCCCCGCTGCCGGAATCGGCACGTTTTCCAGCGCCAGACCGGTCCCGTTGCTAGCGAACTCGTGCGCCGTGAACGGGTCCCACTCCCCTTTCATCATCTGATCCCGTCGCTGCTTGACGAGATCAACAATCTCATCGGGAATCAGGGGGCGCGCCTTCGGGCTTATGGCGTCCACACCCACCTTGTTGTCGTTCATGATGTCAACCGTAGCAACCTCTGTGCCGTCAGCCAGAGTCATCGAGTCGTCCATGCCGAGGTACAGCACGGTTTCTGGATTCTCATCTCCAGCCAACCGCTCCTGGACTATCTTGTCATAGATGACTTCCCAGCGCGTGTCAAACGACACGGCCACGGTGTTCGTGTCGGACCACCCGTAGAACCCCACAATGTCCATGTCCTTCCCCACGAACCAAATGCCCTTTTCTTGCGCGACGTCCAGAGGCGACCCGGAATCGGTCTGCTGGGTCAAGACATCCACCTTGTACTGAGTCACCAGCGTCTGGGCGATATCTCGCTCTTCCGCCGGCAGATACCAGTCACCGACGTACTTAACGTACACCGTGATGTCCTTCTTGAGCAACTCCGCGGCATCCTGCACCCCCAGGTAAAAGCCGTTCTGCCGCCTGGCGACCTGAACGGATGGGAATGCAGAAACGATTCCTATGTTGCCTGACTTGGTCAACGCTCCAGCGATGAGCCCTTCCAGGTACAGCGCCTGGTATTGCCGGGGGAAGAACCTGATGAAGTTCCTCTTCGTAGTCAGATCGCTGGCAATGACGGATGCGAAATACACATCCGGGTACTTGTCAGCGATATTCTCCAGAGGTAGCCCCATGAACTCCGCGTTGCCTACGATAATGTTGGCGCCTTCAGCGGTCAACTCTTCGGCGTACGGAACAGCGGCGTCAGGTCCCACCTCTTCGCGATAGACGTATTCTACATTTGGATACTTCTCAGCGATCCGCTTGCCCGCCCGATCGTGGGCGCCCGACCAGGTCGTGCCGGCGATTACACTGAAATGCTCAATCGCCAGGGTAGCCCCCTCCGCCGCTTCCTTGGGCGCTGCTTTGGGGGCTTCTGTCGGCGTGGGCGCTGCACACGCCAGTGATCCGATAGCCACTACGACCAGAATGAGAGGGATCAAAACCGACCTCAACACCGTAATCTCCTTCTCCCTAAGAAGTTTGCCCATCATCTGTCTTGCTCCTTTCGTATTTGTTCTTGGGAGATCTGTTTTGGGAGCGTGTACGCATACAGTCATCAGCGGTCTGAGCCACACTGTTGCCGCTGTGGCCACCTGCGTTCCCCTCCGCCCGAGGCAGCCCGATTATACACAAACGTCGGGGGCTTGTCAATCTTCCAACG
>JBHHTZ010000062.1:0-11678 GCA_046753605.1 Anaerolineae bacterium | reverse complement strand
GCCAGCCATTCGCTAATCTCCAGCATTCCCAAAGACCGACCCCAGCCATGCCAGAGTCTCATCAAAGGTCGTGAACTCATCGGACGATTGGCGCAGGAATTCCAGAGATAGAGGCCGCACGGCCAGGGCGTGATCGATGTCCGGGTTCGTTCCGGATTCATAGGCGCCGATATTGATCAGATCGGCTGCCCGGCTATAGGTCGCCAGGACGTCGCGGAGTTTCTGAGCCAGCTCACGGTGGTTCGGCCCGGTGACAGCCGGCATGACCCGGCTGATGCTGTTTAACACATCGATGGCCGGGTAGTGCCCCTCGCCGGCCAGCTCACGCGACAGAATGATGTGGCCGTCCAGGATGCTGCGCACCGTATCGCTGATAGGCTCGTTAAAGTCATCGGCCTCGACCAACACGGTGTAGAAACCCGTGATGGTCCCGCGCCCCGACGTTCCGGTGCGTTCCATCAGCCTGGGTAACAGTGCAAAGACGGAGGGTGGATAGCCCTTGGTGGTTGGTGGCTCCCCGGCCGCCAGCCCCACCTCGCGTTGAGCCATGGCGAAGCGGGTGACCGAATCCATTAGAAAGACGACATCCGCGCCCTCGTCGCGGAAGCTCTCGGCGATAGTGGTAGCCACGAGCGCTCCTTTGAGCCGCACCAGGGGCGGTTGATCGGAGGTGGACACTACAACCACCGCCCGCTTCAACCCCTCGGGGCCCAGGTCGCGTTCCAGGAACTCCCCTACCTCTCGGCCGCGCTCGCCTATGAGTGCCACCACGCTAACGTCCGCCAGCGCGCTGCGAGCAATAGACCCCATGAGGGTACTCTTCCCCACACCGCTTCCGGCAAAAATGCCGATGCGCTGCCCTTTACCACAGGTCAGCATGCCATCGATGCTCCGGATGCCTGTGGTCAGTGGCTCATGGATGGGCTGGCGTTGCAACGGATGTGGCGGTGCGCTGTAAACAGGACGCATCTGCTCCGTCACAATAGGTCCCCGACCGTCCAGCGGCTGGCCCAGACCGTCTAACACCCGCCCCAGGAGAGCTTCCCCTACCGGCACGGTGAGGAAATCTCGGCTGGCAACCACCTTACTCCCCGGCTGGATGCCATCGGTACGCCCCAGCGGCATCACCTGCAGGCGTTGATCGTGAAACCCAACAACTTCAGCCGGGACCGGAGGCTGACCGTTACCAGGGGAAATCTGGCACAACTCGCCTACCTGGCCAGCCAGCCCTTCCACTTCGATGGTCAAGCCCACCACGTTCACCACTCGTCCCTGACAGACGATGGGGGTCAGGTTGCGCAAGGCCTGACGGTACTTACTCAGATTCACAGGCTGCGATACGGCTTCAATCATGCGGTTCATTCGCACTCACCTTGTCAAAGGCGTACTTAATCTGCACCAACTGCGTGTCGACTCGGGCGTCTACGGTTCCAGATCGGGTATCAATGACGCAACCACCTGGCTTCACTCGACGATCGGCTATGATCTCCCATCGACGACCGCCTGGGTTGTCGTCATCCAATGCCTCAGCCCAGTATTCGTGCAGCAACTCAACGTCTCGCGGATTGACACGAATGGTCAACACGTCACCGGTATTCGCATACTTGATGGCATTGGCTACGAGGTTAACCACTACGTCGGGGTTC
This sequence comes from Anaerolineae bacterium, assembly GCA_046753605.1. Lineage (GTDB taxonomy): Bacteria > Chloroflexota > Anaerolineae > Epilineales > JAANWY01 > JBHHTZ01. The sequence continues at coordinate 10,032 of JBHHTZ010000062.1, read as the reverse complement.
AGGTCCACCACCTCGCCGATCACCTTGCGAGCGGTTTCGATGACCAGCTCTGCGATCTCGGCCTCAGCGCCGGCAATGACGGCCGCCTTGGCGGTGGCTGCCTCGTCTGCCAATTGGTAAACAGCATGGAGATGCTCCATGAGTTCAGCGCGACCGGCGGCCAGACCTTCGGCATAACCGGCTTTGTAACCTTCCCGATGCCCCTGTGTTCGTCCTTCTTCGCGAGCCTGATTGCGAAGGGCCTGACTCTCGGTTGTGGCCTGCGCCAAGAGGGCGTCGGCCTCCTCTTGCGCCTGCACCAGCAACTCCGCAGCCTGCGCTCTGGTCTCGGCTAGAGTGGCGGCCCAACGAGTCGATTCAACCAACTCAGCATCACGAAAGCGGACAGGGACCTGGCCGCGCAGCCGCCGGTCCCTATCCGGCGAGCTTTCATAGGCCTGTGCATTACCCTTGTCGAGGGCGTGGGATTGGTTACTCATGATTAGACCAACATTTCTGCAAGTCCACCCCGCGCGATGACGATCTCTTCCGCTTCTTCCAGCCGGCGCACGACTTCCACAATTTGTTGCTGCGCCTTTTCTACATCGCTCAGGCGCTGCGGTCCCATCGTGTCTAACTCCTCCTGCAACATCTCCCGAGCGCGGGTTGACATGTTACGGAAGATAAGCTGACGAATTTGCGTCGATACGCCTCTCAAGGCCAGTGGCAGGTCCCTGGGGTCGACCTCCCGCAGCACCCGCTGCACCGATCGGTCATCTAGCATAACCAAATCCTCGAACACGAACATCTTCTGTCGAACCTGCTCTGCCAGTTGCGGATTCGCCTTGAGGTACTCCAGAATGGTTTTCTCTGTGCCACGGTCGACCCATTTGAGGATAGCTACCAGGGAATCGACACCCTGTTCCGTGCCGGGATCGGCGCGGGACAGCATGGGCGAGAGCTTCCGGCTCAGACCTTCTTCCACCTCCCTCACCACTTCCGGTGACACCCGATCTAACTGCAGGATACGCTCGGCCAGCTCTCGCTGCAGGTCGGGATTCAGGTGAGATAGAATCTCGGCGCCGTGTCGCGGTTTGAGATAGGATAGAATTACGGCCGTGATCTGAGGATGCTCATTCTCCAGGAATTTGGCCAGTTGAGCCGTATCCGTACCCTCCATGAAACTGAAGGGGGTGTCATTTGTCTTACCCCTTCGTACGCGTTTGAGAAACTCGTTGGCACTGGCTTCCCCCATGACCTGCGCCAGCAAATCCCACACATAGTCCTGTGCTGAAGTCGGCATGCCCCCCTGCACCATGGACAACTCGTAGGCTTCGTTCATGACGCCACCCTGGGTCTCAGAATCAACCGCGGCCAGATCATCCAAAGCCAACAACTCGGCCGTTACCCGCTCGATGTCCTGCTCGGGAAGATATCTCAATACCTCGGCCGAGGCATCCGGTCCCAGTGTGGCGAGCAATATGGCTGCCTTTTGCGGCCCGGAAATCCTCATCGTTACCTATCTCTCTCCTCACCTCCGGTCGAATTGCTATCCCTTCGCTCCCACACCTGGCTACGCCTCAGTCAACCACCGCTGGACAACCCGGGCGATGGTGTCCGGCTGCTCTTTGGCCACCTCGATCATCTGTCTGTGTTGGCGAAGCTCCTTCAGATCCAACTCCAGCGCCGGTTCTTCATCCGCCGCTGCCAGCCTGCCTAACAGCGTGCCGGTAGTTGCTGGGGCCTCAATCATCGTTGGCCCCTCCAGCTGCGGCACTGGCGCCGGCCCCAGATCCACAAATACCCGCTCTTCCAGGCGGCGAAAGGTGCGGCGTACAAAGAAGAGCAGGATCAGCACGCCCAGGATCGCCGCCCCCAGGCGCGCCAAGTCCATGTACAGGTCACGCCGCTGCGCTTCTTTCAGCGCGCTGGTCTCCTCTGCAAGCTGGTTGTCAAAGGGCAACACGTCAACGGTGACCGTGTCACCCCGGGTGCTGTTGTAGCCGATGGCTGCCTGGACCATCTGCTCAATGGCTGGTTGCTGAGCAACTAAATTAGCATCGTTGCTGTCCAGGAGGACCGCCACCGAGAGCCGCTTGATATCGCCCGGGGTGTTCACGGTGCGCATCACCGTCTTGGATACCTCATAGTTGACGGTGGTATCGCGACGTACGAGGCCGGCGCCTTGCGTCCCCGTGATCACCGGCTGGTAGATGGGCGCCACGTTGGCATCCACCCCCGGCACCCCGCCGGTAACGGTGATACCGCCGGTGGTTTCGAGAGTCTGGCGGAGACTGCGGACCACGCCGGCCTGACTGTCGGATTCCGGCTTAAACTGTTCACTGGTTGTCTCCACCTGAGCCCAGTCCAGATCAGCGCTGATTCTCACGACAGCCTTGTTGGGTCCCAGCGCCTCGTCCAGCATCTGCTGCAACCGCCCCTCCAGATTGCGCTCGACATCTCGCCCCGCGCTTATCTGGGCCATATTCAAGCGCAACCCCGATTTTTCGGCCGACTGGCTGGCGGTCCCCTCCGCCAGGACCCGGCCGTGCACATCCACGATCGTAATGTTGTCGGCTTCCAGACCTTCAACACTGCTGGCCACCAGGTTGCTAATTCCCCAAACCTGATCCTCGCTCAGGGAACGGCCAGGGTGCAACTCTAGCATAACAGATGCTGTGGATTTGGCCTGGTTCTGGGTAAACAATCTCTTCTCTGGGATCACCAGGTGAACTCGCGCCTGTTCGACGCCATCCAGAGCGCTGATCGTGCGGCTAAGCTCCCCTTCCAGAGCCCTTTGATAGCTAACTCGCTGGGTGAAATCTGTCATACCCAGGTTGCCCAGGCCGCTCTGATCGAAGAGTTCAAATCCAACCGTCCCTCCACGCGGCAGTCCCTGACGGGCCACTTCCAATCGCACTTTGTAAACATCCTGGGAGGGGACACGGATGGTAGTGCCGTCACCTGTCAGTTCGTAAGGGATCCCCTGTTTCTGAAGAATGTCCACAATCTCCGCTGCATCCTTCTCGCTCAGGCCTGTGTAAGCCGTGGTATAATTTGGCCGGCTTGCCCATACAGCGAAGAATATCAACACCAGCAGGCTACCCACGCTCAGGGTGCTGGCGAGAAGCTTCTGGCGGCGGCCCATCCCACCCCAGGTGCGCGATGCTTCGTTCCAAAGTTGTTGGATGACGTTCATCAGAATACCCAATACCCACTATCCAATGTCTAAACACCCAACATCGTACCTTCAACGAAAACTGGATATTGGGTATTAGATATTGGATATTGTCCTCACACCTGCATACGTTGGATTTCCTGGTAGGCCTCGACGAGCTTGTTTCGCACCTGAAGCGCCAGCCGCAAGGAAATATCTGCCTCTTCCATGGCGATCATCACATCGTGTAATTCGACCGGCTCGCCGGCAGCCAGTTGAGCCACCGCCCCATCGGCCTGGGCGTTCACCTGATTCAGGTTGTCCACAGCTTGAGTCAACAGCCGGCCAAAGGTCTCAGCAGCTTCCTTGGCCCCGCCGGCCGGCCCGACCTGCGTTCCCGGCGCTGAGCTACTCAACGCCCGGATCGCGAGTGCACCAGCTCCCCCAATTCCACCGATAGGCATATCCGTCCTCCCTCCGGTAAGATGGCTAGGTGGCTGGATGGTAGCCATCCAGCCATCCAGCCACCTAGCCACCTAGCTATCTACCGATCTCCAGGGCCGCTGACGCCATGGCCTTGGTGACGTTAGTAGCCACCACGTTAGCCTCATACGACCGCCGCGCCGCCAGCATGTCTACCATCTCGGTCACAATGTCTACATTGGGCATTTGGACCATGCCCGTGTCCGGATCCGCGTCCGGATGACTGGGGTCATAGACGAACGGTCCTTCGCGCTGATCTTCTACGATGCTCTCGACTTGAACGCCTCGCCCGGCTCTCTGACTGTCCTGAGAGGCCCAGGCAAATGAGTCTTCGCGAGGCATGAATACCACACGCTGGCGTCGGTACGGTCCGCCCTCCGGGGTGCGCGTTGTGTTCGCGTTGGCGATGTTGTTGGCAATGATGTCCATGCGCAGCCGTTGTGCTGTGAGGGCCGAACCGCTGGTGATCAAGGTTTGTCGCAAGCTCATCTCACAACTCCTTCAGAGCCTCCACAATAGGACTGACACCGTCGGGACGGAAGAGCGCCTGGTGGGAAAAGGCTCCATCGTGGCCCCCACCGGCCTCATTGGCGATGATCCAGTAGCTATAGGCCAGGAAGTACGGTTCGCGGTTAGCCATATAGGCGTAAGACTGGCGGACACGATCCACTTGCCCTTGGGCAGTGAGGCCTTCACCGGAATACGTGCCGCCCTCGGTGCCAATCATGGGCATCAGGCGCCCCAACTCATTCTGGATAGCATCGGCGTAGCGCCGATAGCGGAGAAACCCCTTGCCGTCACCCCAATCGTAGTTGTGGACGCTGAGCCAGGACCAGTTGAGGATACCCGCCTGACCGCGCCGATTCAGTTCTTGCAGAGCGGCTCGCAGGAATTGGAGGTCATCCACATCACCTCCAGGGCTGAGGGCGCCGAAGCCGGGCAGCCCGCCGGCCCGCACCACGGCCTGCGCCGCCGGGACCCACTGATCCAGATAGCGATTGACATCCGGGTCACGACCGCCGTTCTCGAATCGCAGGTTGGGTTCATTGTATATCTGATAATAATGCACGCCCATGTCCCGGTAGTGCCGCACCAGCTTCTCCAACTGTCCAGGCGGAATAGGCTGCAGGCCCGGCGTGTAGATACGCATGACGGGCATGATCCCGGCCTGCGTGAGCCGCTCGACGAGATAGTCATTGCGCCCGGTGTCCGTACCATCGTTTAAGATCACGGCCCACTTGATCTTCATCCCTTGTAGTTCCCGAACAAAACGATCCACCACCTCTGGGGTCTGGGAGAGGGTGGGGACCCAGTGCATTCCGCGACCGTTGTCGCCGGCCGGACGGGGGAACCAGTTGAGCGGAGGAGCGGAGACGCAGGGGTGTAGGGGTGTAGGGGGGCAGGGGGGCGCGCTCCCTTGCTCCGCAACTCCCTTGCTCCCCATCTCCCTTGCTCCCCATCTCCCTTGCTCCCCATCTCCCTCGCTCAGTCGGCTCGGCCACGGGATGAGTCGCGGGTCTGTACCTAACAGGGCCTCAAGTGTAGGAGAAGAAGAGCCACCGAACGCTGTACCCGAGAGAGCAGCCAGTGCGGCCAGGGGAGTATTGCCAAACGTTCCCCCCGCCATATCCCCTGGCTCAACTTCCTGTTGGCCACTCAGCCCGTCCAGGGAGCCTTGCACTATTTGTGCCAGCATTGTAGCAAAGGCCTCCGGGTTGGGAGATCCGGTCTGGAGAGAGCGTAAGACATCTCCGGTCGATGTTGCTGCCGGCTGCTCTGCGATCCTCCGTGGTATCGTGAACAATGGTGCGTTCTTCAAGTCTTCGCCAACCCGTTCTGTCATCAGGTGCTTTTCCAGGCCAAACCCTGGTTTCTCCGGTCTCGCGCAAGTCAGTATCAGTATACCAGGAGCCGGCCAGGCTGTCAGTAAACGCCACGTATGAATCCTGTGACAGAACGGTGAAGGCGAGATGAAGACAGCGCCTTTGCTAGCGGCTGAGTGCTGTCAGGGAAACGGGTTTCGCAACGATGATCCGTCGGTAGGCGTTGCCCGTCGGTGGCCAGCATGTCACCAGCGTGAGACGCTCATCAGTGGTGGGGTTGACCCACCGGGCGTTCTGGTATCGCTGTTCCAATGACGCGCCCAGCTCTCGTACCAGGAAGTTGTCTTCAACTACGTAGGAAAACATGTTCTCCTCGGTGTAGAGATAGACCTCATCGCCGGGGGCAAGGGACCACAGGTTCTCAAACACTCTGCCCTCAATATTGTGATGGCCAGCGAGCACCGTGTTACCCTGTTGACCCGGAAAAGCCGAGCCCTCCTGGTAGCCGACCGCGTCGGCTGGTATCTGCCACTCAGTGACTGAGAGGCCGTTCTTCTGCACGTTTCGCCAGGGCATGGGGCGCACCGGTGCATCCAACTCAATACTGGGGACGACGATTCGCTGGGGAGGCAACCGGACCGGCGACGTGCGTTTCATAGCCTCGACCGGCGTCGGTGTGACTTCGGGCATCTCAGCCGGCGCCCCGACGGCGTCTCGGCCCGGGGGGGTGGCCGGCACTGTTGGCGTCGCCGGCGCCACGATGGCCGACCTGGCCGGGGATCGGAAAACCCCTTCTGGCACGGTGGACTGCGTCTTCGGCTGGTTACGACAGGCGGTCACCAGACCCAGGACACAAACCAGCAAGATGGTGCAGCGTATTATATTGTCTGAGGCACCGGCGTGCTCAGACCCTGTGAAATGGAAGCTTCGATGTGGGGAGAGATCTCGTCCCATGTCTCCTCGGTCTGTAGTGATTGGCCATCCGAACCGCCGGTTGCGGAATCAGACGGCGGCTGAGCTTGTCTGCAATGGCTGGACAGGTACGCCTCTGCCAGCAGCTTCGCCGGCCGGGAGATGTCTGAACCCAGGTCTCCATCCTGGCCACCCAGGACCGGCGCCACCTGGATCAACAGATCGGCGGCTGATTGCAGGTCCGGGATGAGTGTCAGGCTCAACGGGTCATCCGGTTCTGATTCGGCGGATTCACCGCTGCCATCCGGAGTCGGAAAGGTGAGCCAGTGGCTCATCGGAACCCGGCCAACTTCATGGAATAACGCAGCCCATTGCAGGCTCTGGGCTTCCGCTGGGTGCAGGTTTTTGTCCGCAGCCATCTGCAGTGCAGAGCGGGTGACAACCTCGGCACAGTCTTTGGCGTCCGACGAACCGACATCCAGAGCGGTGAGCAGCAGGCCGGCGCCGGCCAGGTAAACACCCGTCTCGGGAGAGAGCGTGGATTGATCACCGAGCACCTGACCGAGATAGTTAGCCAGGCTGGCGACAAGTACCTCCCTGGAGTCGGAAGAGGTCGCCGTGTCGGTTCCCGTCCAGGTGCACACCAGGACTCCCACCGGTTCATTGGTACGAAACAGGCCGGCCACCAGGGAAAGGTCCTGGGCTGAATCGGAACCGCCCACCCGCAGAGCGCGCGATGACATGGTAGGGAGCTCGGCCGGGGCGGTAACCTGACCATCAGTCAGTGCAGCCAGGGTCGCGCGTTCCGCCCTGCGCCCCATCCTGAGCAGTGTCGTGAGTTTGTCAAAGGGTCGTTGCCAGAGACGCCGCCGGCCATTGCTGGTACTGACCAGGTGCAGTTGAGTATCTACCGCACGGGAACCGTTCTTCCGCAGCCGGCGCACCGCCTGCCCAATTCCGGGCACTTGCTCCAGATGCGCCGGCCACTCCAACCCGCTCTCCTCCGCCAACAGCCATACTGCGGCGGTCTGGCAACTCAACACCTTCACGATGGCTTGTGCGGCTACAGGCGCCAATTGATCGGGCTCAGTTACTGCAGCGAGAGCGTCACTGACGGCGGCCAGGGCTTGAATGATCGATTGATTCATTTTGCTCCTATCTGGTCTACCGCGGTTCGTTTGGCTGCTCCGGTATCAGCGCATCGCCAGGGGGCACTTCCCGGATGATTTCCCCCGACGCCAGGTTGATGACTCTGATCCGCACGTTCTGACTCTTGAGATCGACGAGGAAGCTGACACGGATGGGAGAGAATTGAGCCGTCAACTGCTTCATTTTCTCACGCAGAGCTGCCATTGCTACCGAGTCCTGGGTTTCACCACTCCCGTCCGCCGGGGCGACACGCTTGGGCGCACCTTCCTGGCCAAGACTGGATGGGCTGCCTGCGCTGGGTACCTCCGCCGGCAATGACAGAATCGGCGATCGCCTGGTAGCGCCGACGGCTTGAACTCCGTCAATGGGATCGGCCATTGCTTCACCTCCTCCCGTGTTACTACACGGTTGGGATATAGATGTCCCCCCTTCCTCTTCCTTATCGGTACTTACGGCACAATCTTGAGCGCTGGCGCTGTGAATTTGCTGTGAAGGTTGTACTTCCGTTGCTCAATAACACTCAAGTTCCTATCCCTTGCGCCGATAGAGGATAAGGAGATGTTATGCGACCATCAAAACATGGAGGGCAGCATGCATGGGCATCCAGACATTAGCCAACGTTAGCTTTGCCGGGTGGATCGCTCGCACCCTTGAAACGAAGCGGCCGACCAGTGTTGACCGACGCAAGACGGCGCCATCTTCTTTGAACGGCAATGGACGTGCTCGGACGGATCAGGTTGCCCTCAGCGACCTGGCGATGGCCGCTACGGACGTCCAACCCGAGACAATGGCCCACGCGCACCGGGCAGCAGATACGGCCCGACAGATCGCGAGTGCCATGTCCCTGCCAGAGTCGATGGTAGATACTATTTCTGCAGGAGCTCTGTTGCACGACATCGGCAAGTCCCAGATCCCGGCGGCCATACTGGACAAGCCGGGCAAGCTTTCGGATTCGGAGTGGGATCAGATAAAACAACACCCGGATATCGGTTATCAGATGCTGCGCGATGTCCCTGGGTTAGAAGAGGTGGCAGCCATCGTGCGCCACCATCACGAACGCTACGATGGCAGCGGCTACCCGGCCAGGTTGGCCGGCGAGTCCATTCCCCTGGGGGCACGCATTATAGCCGTGTCCGATGCCTTCGACGCCATGCGTAGCGAGCGATCGTATAAAGCTGCTCTCCCGTTGAACGAAGCCGTAGCGGAGTTGCGCCAGCACGCCGGAAAACAGTTCGACCCGGTCGTGGTGGATGCGTTCCTGGAGCAAGTTGTGTTGCCGGTATCTTCTCAATAAAAAATCGGGGGGGGGGGGGGGGGGGGGGGGGGGGGGGGGGGGGGGGGGGGGGGGGCGCGATTTTTGAGAAGAGGAGATACGTTTCTCGCCCCCTCTGAGCGTTTATGCTGGATGCGCCACCATCTGCACCGGCCCGTCAGCGCGTTGCCGGCTGTTGCTTCGAGACTCTCGCAGCGCCAGGTCGATGCGCAGGGTTCCCAGTTCTGTCTCCAGCGGAACGATCAGACGCTCGATGTCGAGTGTCGAGATGCGCGATCCCTTACCGATGAGCAGCGTGGGTACGGATAGCTTCACGTCGAGCCCAAGTTCAGACAGCCCGATACAGGCCTGACCCGCGATCACGTTCCCCAACTCAGCCACGCCACTCTGGGCTAACTTATCGAAATCGTTCATCTCTTCACCAAGAATGTGGGAGACGACACCCATGGCGGTCGCAAGGCTCATGCCATAGAAGACCATGCCTGACACGTCTCCTACCAGGCCGATGATGACGGTCACGTCATCGGTGACATGGGTCTCGCGCTGCAGAGTCAGGGCGCCGCGCGTTACCTGAACGCCGGCCTCACGAGCCAACACTTCGCCGGCAGCCACAATGAACGGGTTGAAGAGGTCAGCACGCATCATACACCTACCCCCGCGGCCATGGATTCCATAGACGCGCTCTGTCGATTATTGGTTTCACGCAACGCCAGATGAATCTGCACCTCCCCCAGGTTGGTGTGCAACGGCACGACCAGCCGCTGAAAGTCCAGGGTAGAAACAGTGGTTCCCTTGCCCATTATCAGAGTAGGAGGTGAGATCTTGGCTTCGAAGCCGGCCTCCGCCAATCGTGTGCTGGCCTGGCCCGTGATCACATTGCCCAGTTCAGCGATGCCGCTTTGGGCCAGATCATCGAACACCTCAAATGGCTGTCCCATAATCTGGGAGACGACGGCTGTGGCTGTGACCTCACTCATTCCGTATAGCACAACGCCCTGCACCTGTCCTGCCATGCTAATCAACACCGTCACATCGTCAGCGGTACAGGCAGAGCTCTGGAGGGCGAGATTCCCCCGTTCGGCCGAAGTGCCAGTCTCGGCTTCGAGCACTTCAAAGGCAGCTTCGACAAAGGGGTTGAGAAACTTGACGTTCACGGCTATGACCTCCTTAACGGACGCTGCCCGGAGCCGTTGCCCCGTACCGGGACGGCGCCCCTCGACGAGCTCGGGACGGCGCGGCGGTAGAAAGAAATCCCC
>JBHHTZ010000061.1:0-11702 GCA_046753605.1 Anaerolineae bacterium | reverse complement strand
GTGCGCCGACGAGCGGCGTACGACTGACGGCCATGGGGGGCAGCGGATGGCGTGAGTGGTCTATCCGTCACAGGTCGAGGAGTAGCCGCGCGATATCCCAGGCGGCCGACGGCTTCGCCAGGCGACGCGCACTCTCGGTCATGCGCTCCTGAGCCTGGCCGCCGGAATTGAGGAGATTCTGCAAGGCTGCAATCAGGGCTCGCGGCGTTTCGGTCAACTGGCCGGCACCGCCCCCCACAACAAAGTCCACGTTGCCGCGCTCCTGTCCAGGCACGTAGCCCGTGAGCAGGATGGGTCGCCCAACCACCAGGGCTTCGCAGATGGTGCCGGGGCCGGCCTTCGTAGCCACCACGTCGGCGGCCCGCATGAGGGTTGGCATGTTGCGCACGAAACCGAAAATGTGCGTTGGAACGCGCCAGGGCTGCCTCTCTAGCCGGCGTTGCAGCGACTCGTTGCGCCCACAGATGACCAACTGTTGTACAGGTAGGCCGGCTCGGTCAATTGCCCTGGCCATGTCGGCCACGCGGCCCATGCCTTCGCCACCGCCGATCAGCAGCACCGTAAAGCGTTTGGGGTCCAGTCCCAGGCTCTGGCGGATCGTGCATGGATCGGCGTCAGTTTCGGTGAACTTGGGGTGAACTGGCTGCCCGGTGATGATAACCCGGTCCCCAGGGATGCCCGACTCAACGGCTCGCTGCCGCACCGGCTCGCTGGGCGCTACGAGAAGATCAACGTCCTGCGTGAACCAGGCTGCATGGGCCGTGCTGAGGTCTGTCACGATCGTGGCCAGTGGCAGCGTACGTCCGGCCCGCCGGCGCACATCGGCGGCCAGTCGGGTCGCCAGGGGGTGAACACAGGCCAGAACATCCGGCTGAGCGGCTTGCAGCTTGGCTTCGACCTGCCGGCGCGTCGCCAGGCTGATCATCCTACCGATAAGAGCCGCCCGCCGCCGGCCGTCGGTCAGGTGGTAGCCGGCCCCCCACAGGACAGCCGCATGGTTGACCCACGGCCCGTACACGGTGCCGGCCTGATTGAGGGGAAAGGGGGCACAGGAGGAGAAGAAATCCAGCAACTCGACGCTCGAACGCGGGTCCAGCCGTTCCAACGCGGCAGCGATGGCGTCGGCGGCGCTGCGATGGCCGCCACCGGTGTCGGACATGAGGATGAGCAACTTCACGAGTGATCTGGAATGTTCTGTTGGTCGGTGAGTGGGTGGATGCTTGGTCCTTCGCCGCGCTTGATGAACGTCTTGACGCTCTTCTCGAATTTCCGGCGTGGTAGGAGGACCCGCCGGCCACAACCCAGGCACCGCATACCGATGTCAGCCCCCAGCCTGGTCACCTGCCATTCGTAGGAGCCACAGGGATGCGGCTTCCGCAGCCGTACCACGTCACCCATTCGGATTTCCATCGCGGGCAGATTATATCACAACCGCTCAGCAACGATAAATCCCAGGCGCGCGACCGTTATGAGTTGGGGACAAGATTCTGGGCCACCTCCAGAGGCCAGGCGACACTGAGGGCGGTGCAGAGAGAAGCGATAGGCGCCTGACTGATGCCGGCGCCGGCGCAGGTGTCGTAGCCGGCCAACTCTGGGGGACACTTGCCGCGAATCCTGGGCTGAGCATCCTTTGCCAGTTGAACAATTGCGCCTTTTGTGCTACACTGCACCTGAGCCAACCTCCGCGAAACAGGGAACGAAACATGCTTGGGGGGAGATTGTACCCTGTTTCGCCGGTTAGCTCAACCCTATTATGGGCAGACGCCACCTCCTTTTTCGGCCCTTTTACGGAGCCCGGCGCCCATTTCGCCTACCTGTTTGTCCCCAGCTTGATACGCTCACTCGTCTTCCGTGTCGAGTGATTCCAGCGTAGATTGAATGCGCTGCCAATGGCTGCCTCGCCAATAGACCTTGCCACAAGCCGGGCATTCTCGAAAAGTCGTGTGATGCTCATGGACATACGCCGGCACGCGCTCCCTCGCTGCCGGCTTGGGGAGCCCGCGCAGGGACGTGTTGCACACCGGACAGCGTGGCAGGGCCTGCGTTGGCGCCAGGCGAAACCTGCGTACTACCTGACGTAACTGATCCTGCAGATCATCGCTCACTATCAAGAGAGCGCGGATGCCACGTCGCCTGGCGAGCTGGGCGTCCCGCGTCAAGAGGATGCGATCCTCGGCCCGCGATTTCCGGGCCAGTTCATGATCGCCGGCGCCAGAATACACCGTATCGTACCCCAGCAGGCGGAGCCAGGTAGCCAATCGACCGAGCATGGCGTCGCACAGGAATTGCATAACAACCTCGCCGGCATTATACCATCATCCTGAAAATCCTCAAACCGATCGATGGCCGGCCTTTTGCCTGAATGCTTGAAAGCTCCTATAATTCTAAACAGACCAACTGAGCCCGCTGCTGTCAGCAGCGGGCCGTCCGAGCACGATTGAATACATGATCCATGAAACGAAACGGGAATCGACACTGGCTGGTGTCGCGCCGGCGACGCCGGCGCCACCATTCGAACGGAAACCTCGTGGTTCAGGGAGCCATCGCCGGCTCTGCCGGCGCTCTGATGGTCGCCCTGGTGACGCCGTTCATCATCGCCCTGGCCATGCTGCTGGCCGGCGGGGTGACGGCCGGCGTTGTCTACGCATCGCTGGCTGGCGAACTCCAGACCAACCTGGCCACCATCGAAGCCATCGGCAGCCGGCAGGTTTTCCAATCGACCAAGATATACGACCGCAACGGCCGGCTGTTGAATGAGGTGTTCGATGAAGGCCGGCGTACTCGGGTTAAACTGAGTGACGTGCCCGTCCACATGCGGCAGGCCACGATTGCTGTTGAAGACGACACGTTCTACACCAATCCGGGCGTGGACGTCGCCGGCATCGCCAGATCCGCCTGGCGACTCTTGCGTTATCGCCAGATTATGGGGGGCGGCAGTACCATCACCCAACAACTCGTGCGCCACGTGGCCTTTAGCTATGAAGAGCGCGTGAGCCAGAGCTACGTCCGCAAACTCAAAGAGCTCGTTCTGGCACTCATCCTGACCCGGCAGCGCAGCAAGGACAAGATCCTGGAGTATTATCTGAACGAGATCTATTACGGGAGCCTGGCCTATGGAGCCGAGGCGGCGGCTCAAACCTTCTTCGGCAAATCGATCAGCGATGTGACCCTGGCCGAGAGCACCATGCTGGCCGGCCTGCCTCAGTTACCCTATGTCCTGGATCCTTTCACCGACCTGGAAGCCGTCAAGAGGCGACAGCGAACTGTGCTGGATCTGATGGTGAGGAACGGCTTCATTTCTGAAGCAGAGGCCGATGCCGCATTCGAGGAGCCTCTGAAGCTGAAAACGCTCAGGGTGAATCTGCTGGCACCACACTTTGTGGTCCACGTTCGTCAGCAACTTGAGCGGATGTTCGGACCGGATATGGTGAGCCGGGGCGGACTGACGGTCTACACGACGTTGGATTTGCGTTACCAGCGACTGGCCGAGAAGTTGGCACGCGAACACGTGGCCAGGCTCCGGGAAGAGCACAACCTGACGAATGCCGCCCTTGTGGCCATGCAGCCAGACACGGGCCAGGTCCTTGCCATGCTGGGCAGCGTCGATTACGCGGACGATTCTATCGATGGTCGGGTGAACGTAGCCATGCGCGAACGGCAGCCCGGCTCATCCATCAAGCCGATTACGTATGTGACGGCTTTCGAGGAAGGCATGACTCCCGCCAAGGTCATTTGGGATGTGGAGACGGAAATCCCCTTGGATGAAGAAGGCAAAGAGATCTATCGGCCCCAGAACTACGACGCCGAGTTTCACGGACCCGTTCGCCTGCGGGATGCGTTGGCTAACTCGTTCAACATTCCGGCCATCAAGCTCTTGAGCGAAACGGGAATAGCGAATACCTTGGACACAGCTCATCGGATGGGGATTCAGGGGCTGCGAAACCCACCAGAGTACTATGGCCTGTCACTGACGCTGGGCGGCGGCGAGGTGACGCTGCTGGACCTGACGACAGCTTATGCCACCCTGTCCAACGAAGGAGGATACGTGCCACCCCAGACCATCTTGTGGGTGGCCGACAGCGATGGCCGGGTGATTTACCAGTACGAACCGCCACAACCACAGCCGGCGCTCGACCCGCGCGCGGTCTACCTGGTCACAGATATTCTGTCGGACAATGCGGCCCGTACACCGGAGTTTGGGCCAAACAGCGCCCTCAAAGTCAGCCAGCCGGCGGCGGCCAAGACGGGAACGACCAACGACTTCCGAGACAACTGGACGCTGGGCTACACGCCGTACCTGACGGTCGGGGTGTGGGCCGGCAACAGTGATAACAGCGCCATGGTTCACATCTCGGGCCTGACCGGAGCCGGCCCCCTGTGGCACGATTTTATGGAAGGCATCTTCACATCACCCGAATTGCTGTCCGAATTGCGAGAAATCGTCGGCCCGCTTCAGCAGACCTTCGAGCGCCCCGAGGGAATCGTCGAGGCCAAGATCTGTGTTCTCAGCAGCTTGCAAGAGCCAACAGCCGAGTGCCCGGAGAAGCGGCGCGAGGTTTTCATTGCCCCTGAAACACCGGAAGGGGCGGCCGAAACGCCGGCCCCGGGCGGGGAGGAAGAGCAACCGAAGCCATGGGACGACGAGGGCGTTGTGTACCAGCGGGCGCCGGCTACCCGGCTACCGGTTGGACAGGTTAAGGCGCTGGTGGATGAGATCGTTGCTCGCGAAGAGGAAGAGCGAAAGAAACGGCAGGAAGAACTCGGTCTCTCTGAGGAGGAGATCACCGAAGAGGAAGAGAATCTCGTCCAGGATACCACCGAGCCGGAAAAGCCGGCCATCTGCCCGCTACCCCAGGGCAGCGCCGGCGCCGAAACCCTGTTTCTGCTGCCGCCAGAGGACGAAGAGGAGCAGGCCAAGGTTCGTGAATGGGCGTTACGTCATGGGTGGCCCGTTCTAATCGAGAACCTGTGTGTCGGCGAAGGAATCGTACTGCCGGAAGGCGAGGTCATCAATGCCACCTGGCGCATCAAATCGCCCTCATCGGGCGACGTCATCTCAACCACAGTGCCCGTCATCGGCACAGCCAATTTCAGTCATGACCAGGTTCTCTTCTACAAGGTGGACTGGGGGCGCGGGGAAGAGCCGACCGAGTGGATCACCATGGGACAGACCCACAAGGAGCCGGTGATCGATGACCAGTTGGAGGTGTGGCACGCTGAAGGGTTGCCGCCTGGCCAGTACAGCCTGCGCCTGGTCCTGGTGAAAACCGATGGGAATGAATTGCCGGGATACAAAGTTACGGTGACGGTTGAGAGACCGTGACGTCGTACACCGTCGCCCGGTACGCGACATGCGATTGGAACCCCGAATTTGCTACGCGGAAGGAGTGGAACTGATGGAGCAGAAAGATTACAGCATCCAATTCGCTCTGGGTCTGGCCCTGGGTGTCGTTGCCGGCGTCGTGGCGACAATCTTGCTGACGCCACAGGCTGGCCGGCGCGCTCGCCAGGAGTTGAAAGCCTCGACCCTCCAGGGCAGCAGCACATTCACCCGGCGCCTGATGAGTATCTTGGAGGACGAAGCCGAGCAACTCGCTCGTCGCATCGGCGATGAAGTCCTGGAGATGGGGCGCTCGCTCGTAGAACGGCAGCAGGCACAACTGCGGGCCGGCCTGGATGGCAACAACAGACACGAGCACGATCGCGCCTGACACGATATGGGATGAAGGAGGTTTGACTCCGATGGTAGAGGAATCGGGACGAGGGGGTAACTACTTCGCGCTGGGAGCCATCGTCGGCGCAGCTCTAGGCGTGGTACTGGCTTTGCTCTTTGCCCCTCAACCGGGGCAGCAAACGCGCGAAGTCCTGAAGGAAAAGGGCATCGAGCTACAGCGCCGCGCCCGAAAAGAAACGCCGGAGATGCCCGAGTCGGACCGGGAGCCCGTGGAAGAAGGCGCCGCGGCCGCCGGCGCAACGCCCGAAGGTCTCGGGGACGAGTAGAATCCGGAGGTGGGTCGATGAAGGAAGAGGCCGTGCGACGTCAACTGAAGCGTCTGGACTGGACGGGTGGGTTAAGACGTGACGATATCATGCGTCAACTTCACGACCTCGAAGACCCGGATATTGACCTGGAGGGGCTGTATTTCGGCCTGATCGGCGGGCGCGTGTACTTCGGTCCGGAAGAGGCAACTGACTCCATCCCTCGCTCATTCTGGGAGCGGTAGCCTGGGCGCGAGAGCAAGCTCGAACAAGACCTCGGAGGTCTCCCGCCGGGAGACCTCCGAGGTCTGCGCAGCACACGAAAAGGAATCGAGCTCTGATGTTTAGCAGACAAGACCCGAAGGTGAGGATCGAGATCGCGGAGGCGATGCTTGCCGAGTTCGAAGAGCATCTCTTCGATGATGACCTGTACCGCCAACTGATGGTGAGAACCTCAGCCGGCAATCGGCTGCAGCAGACGATGTCGGCCGGCTCGTTGCTGGAGGCGCTGCGCGACCTGACTTTCGCCGCCGAGGCCGGCCATCTCACAACGGCGCAGGCAGATCGAGTCAGAGAGTTGGTTGATTCATCGGAGCAAACCGCCCGCCGTTATCCATCGCTGTACCGCCGGAAGCTGGCGCGGGAACTGAAAAGCCAGATCGACTCCTGGCGTTGGTTCCTGCAAGACTGTCGTGACGATCCGGTTCGTTGCCAGGACGATTACCGGTTCGAGGTCCGCATCCGAACCCGCATCGCCCTCCTCTGCGATGAACTGGGCGACTATGCGCCCCCTGACCAGATCGCGCGTCTTCAACAGCTTGATCGCGACCTGCAAGACATCCTGGTCCCCGGCGAATTCATCCTCGATCACAGCCTGCGAGATCGCTATCCCCAAGATCGCTACTGGTGGCTGTACGGCTCGCCCCAGCGCCCATCATAAGCCTGCTCCGAGAATAGTTAGCTGGTTGGCTGGTTGGCTGGTTGGCTGAGCACTCTGCAAGCCAAAAAGCCATCTAGCATTTTCGTGCTTCAGGGTGTCCCACCCGGACATGTTGACTGCTCCCTCTTACCACCGCTTGGCCTCATAACGGCATACCGTGTCGCGACGTCCTGATAAGTGAGAAGGACGCTCTGCTGGATTTACCCCACCCTGCCCCCGCAATGAGCTTTTGTAACGCCGGCTCTATACAGCAGAGAACCGCGTTCCGTCTGAAGATCTTCAAAGATGCTTAACGGAACATTCACGGGCCTCTCCGAGAGACAGCAGTCTCACATGATATAATCCGTATGGCCGGAGGCCTAATCCGGACACTCCCTGCCCTCGACAGGAGGCATGCAGTGCGCCAAATTCATCCTTCGAGATTCATTGATCTGTCACTGGTTTTGCTACTGGTCGCCAGCATTATCGGGTACGCGGCATCGGCTGACGTGCCGCCGGCTGCTGCCCGGTCTCGGCCGGCAACCTCGTTGAGCCCGGATTCGTCTCAACCTGAATTCCTCCAGACCTCGAGGCAACTCGTGGTGATCGCATTCTCGGACACGACGGGGGCCGGCCCGTTCGAGTGCCCTGGGTGCGACAAGATCTTCAGCAGCGCAGACCAGGAAGCGAATGCGCGCAACCCCTTGCCGGCCATGGAATTCGTCGTGCGCAACGCCCGGACCGGCGCGGAACTGGATCGCCAACAGGCCACACTTCAGCCCCAGGGACGTTATCGGGCCATCTTCCAGATTCCGGACAGTCTGGAAGATGACATCGTACTCAGCCTGAGTTCCCCTCCCTCGGGCTTCGACCTGTGCCCCAACGCATCGCCATCCCGAACGATTACCCCTGACGACTTCGTCCTGGGCACGCACGAGGAGATTTACCCGTTCTGGACCAGTTGCCCGCTTGAGGCGCCGACAGAAACGCCGGTCCCGCCCAGCCCAACACCCAGACCACCAACACCCACACCAAGACCGCCGACCGCAACACCAGCGCCACCAACGACTACGCCTGTGCCGACGGCTACATCTCTGCCGGAGAGAAGCATCGTTGTCGAAGCTTTTGTGGATGTCACCGGACCGGGGGGGCTGCAGTGCCCCGGCTGCGATCGAATATTCAGTTCATCGGACCAGGCCGCCAACGCCGTCGATCCGCTGCCCGACATCGACTTCATACTCCGCGAGGACGACACAGGCCGGCTCCTGGCCCGACAAACCACCTCGATTGATACGCAGGGCCGGGCGCGTACACGCTTCCAGATTCCGGCCGGCTTCGACAAGGCGCTGCGGGTGGAACTGGCCTCGATGCCCGATGGGTATCAGCTCTGTCCCAACGTCGGATCAACGCGGATCATCGAGCCAGACGACTTCATCCTGGGTACCCATCTTGAGCAGTATCCGTTTTGGAAAGGCTGTCAGCTTCCAGAGCCGACGGTTGAACCAAGCCCTACCGCAACGGCTACCCCACAACCCAGCCCCAGCCCCAGCCTGACGTCGGCCACTAGCCCAACCCTGACCCTCACGCCGGCCGCCACGCCAACCCCTCTGCCCGAAGGTGTGCTAACTGCCGTGGTCACGGCGCGCGGGCTCAATGTGCGAGCCGGCCCCGGAATCGAGTATACCCGCCTCGGCGCGGTTGCCGGCGGGACAATTCTCACCCTAAGCGGTCGGAATGAGGCTGGAACTTGGGTCCGCGGCCGCGCAGAAGAGGAGAATCTGGAGGGGTGGCTCTCGGCGAAATACATGCGGATCGACGGTGACGTGATGGCGCTGGCCGTTCTGGAGCTAGCTCAGCCGGATGAACTGCAAGCGACGCCCACCGTGCCGCCGGCCGGCGAGTTGAACGCCGTCGTCACAGCCGGCGGACTCAATGTCCGGGCCGGCCCTGGGATTGAGTACACCCGCCTGGGTGCTGTTGCCGGTGGGACGGAGCTTACCCTGACTGGCCGGAACGAAGCCGGCACATGGGTCCACGGACGCGCGTCAGAGGAAACCCTGGAAGGGTGGCTCTCGGCGAAATACATGCGAATCGACGGAGACGTCACTGCCCTTCCGGTGTTGGACGTTGCCCCGGCGAGCGAATTGCAGGCGACGCCAACCGAACCAGCGGCGACCGCAACACCCACTCCGATGATCATCCCTAAGGAACTGCCCCAGACCGGGTCGCTTGACATCCCAGTCTGGGGGCTGATGGCCATGGCAGCGGCCCTCCTGCTGGCTTTGAGCCACATGTTGCGCTGGGTTCGCAACTAAAGAAACAGCCGGCTAGCCAACCCTTGTCGGACGAGTGACCCGGAGAGGGTCGGGGAGCGACATCCCCGGCCCTCTTCTTTTCTGCGATGTGCGATGCCAGACTTGCCGAGAGCGTCTGTGAGGAGTATACTGGCAGGCCAGGCGATGGCAAGAGCTTGACGACCAAGATGCAAGTCAGGCAGGCAGTTCAGAAAGGAGTACGCACTATGACTATGACAGAGCAGCGCGTTGCTCTGGTCACCGGCAGCACCAAGGGCATCGGGGAAGGCATTACACGACGCCTGGCCCGCGATGGATACGCCGTTGCCTTGAACTATCGCAGTGATCCGCAAAGCGCCACAGAAGTGCTGGCGCTGATGCAGGCCCTGACAGACGCCGCCGCGTTCCAGGCCGACGTATCCGATCCCGAAGCGGCGCGGGGGCTGATCCAGGCCGTCGTAGATCGATTTGGCCGGCTCGATGTGCTGGTGAACAACGCCGGCCCGTTCCTGCTGAAGCGCCCGTTCGACACCTCGATTGAAGAATGGCAGGCAATGATTGATGGCAACCTCAGCAGCGCCTTCTATTGCAGCAAGTTCGCACTGCCGCACCTGCGTGAGGTCTCCGGCACCATTGTCAACATCGGCACGCTGAATGCGGAGACAGGACGGGGCGCCCCCAACACGACCGCCTACACCGTAGCAAAGACCGGTTTGGTCGTCCTGACCAAGTCCATAGCACGCGCCGAGGGGCGCTACGGTGTGCGGATCAATATCGTGAATCCCGGCTTCATCGAAACACACAGCACCACCGACGATGACCGGACCCAGATAGCGCCGGTTGTGCCATTGCGCCGGCTCGGTGCAACGGATGATGTGGCTGAAGCCGTGGCGTTTCTCGTTTCCGAACGTGCCGGCTACATCACGGGCGCGGTGCTGAACGTCACCGGTGGCCTGTGGGTATGACGAGAGCAGGAGGTGGGAATGCACAGTCCAACGTTCTATGACGTGGTGCAGGCTCAGGCACAGATTCGACCCTACCTGAAGCCGACACCGCTGTATCACTACTCCGGACTCACTTCGCTGGTGGGGGCCGATGGGGTATGGGTCAAACACGAGAATCACCAACCCGTGGGCGCTTTCAAGATTCGTGGCGGGATCAACCTGATCTCTCAACTGTCGGAGGAAGAGCGGCAACGGGGTGTGATCGCCGCATCGACGGGCAATCATGGGCAGTCGGTGGCCTACGCATCGCGGCTTTTCGGCGTGCCGGCCATCGTCGTAGTTCCGGAGGGCGCGAACCCCGGCAAGGTCGCCGCCATGCAGAACCTGGGGACCGAGGTGCGGTTCCACGGGCGCGACTTCGACGAGGCCCGCGAAGAAGCGGAGCGACTCACGGAAGCGCATGGCTTCCGTTACATTCACTCAGCCAATGAACCGCTGTTGATTGCCGGCGTAGGCACCGAGGCTCTGGAATCCTTGCAGCAGAATCCGGAAATCGATACGATTATTGTTGCGGTCGGTGGTGGCAGTGGCGCATCGGGCTGCTGCCTGGCAGCCAAAGGCGTTCATCCGGCGGTTCAGGTCATCGGTGTCCAGGCAGAAGCGGCGCCAGCAGCATATCGATCGTGGCGTGAAGGCCGGCTGGCCGAAGATCGCATGGGCACCTTCGCCGAAGGACTGGCGACCCGAGTCGGCTTCTCCATGACCCAGGAGATCCTTCGCAAGATGCTGGACGATTTCGTGCTCGTGTCCGAGGATGAGCTGAAACGAGCAGTGGTCTTGATGCTGGAGCACACCCACAACCTGGTTGAAGGGGCCGGCGCTGCCCCTCTGGCGGCCGCACTGAAGATCAAGGATCGACTGCGAGGACGTAGAGTGGCCCTTATCGCGAGTGGTGGCAACCTATCACTCGATCGATTGCGGACCATTCTACACGAAGTGAAATAGCATGAATTCGTGGATTCGGGGGTAAGACGCCCTCGTACTGCTGCATCATACATGCAGAGGGCCAAGACGGGCCTAGCATGTGTTCTCCTCCTTGCGGGGAAAGACGGGGATTCTGGGCCAATCCCCGTCTTTCTCTTTGTACCCCATGAAGTTGGCCGGCTACGACACCTGTGCCGGTGCAGGCGTCAGTCAGGCGCCTATCGCGTCTCTCCGTGCCGGCCTCAGCGTCACCTGGCCTCTGGAGATGGCTCAGAATCTTATCCCCAACTTATCACAGTCGCGGTCCCGGCTATTGACACGACAGTGACGCTGTGGTATAATAACCCTCGGAAGCATTAGTGATCTCGCTTGGCGACAGGCAGATCCGACAAGTGGAAAGGAAGGAGGCGAAAGGCTACACAAGGGAACAGCGCAAGCGGTCCACAAGTGGTCTTTTTGTCTCCGCCGATGAAGCACATCGGCGTTTTTGCTGTCGTGAACGAGCACCTTAACAACAGGGAAGAGGAGAGAAGGGTACGCGAGTACCCAACGGGCTCAAGTCAGAAACGAGCAGGCTCTTGG